>JAAVFV010000010.1 GCA_014800525.1 Bacteroidales bacterium
TGACCGGCATTGGCTGCTTCAATCCCTTTCAGGGCTTGCACAGCGACGAGCTTCGCGCTGACCGGCATCGACGAGCTTCGCGCTGACCGGCATTAGCTGCTTCAATCCCTTTCAGGGCTTGCACAGCGACGAGCTTCGCGCTGACCGNCATTNGNTGCNTCAATCCCTTTCAGGGCTTGCACAGCGACGAGCTTCGCGCTGACCGGCATTAGCTGCTTCAATCCCTTTCAGGGCTTGCACAGCGACGAGCTTCGCGCTGACCGACATTAGTTGCTTCAATCCCTTTCAGGGCTTGCACACCGACGAGCTTCGCGCTGACCGNCATTNGCTNCTTCAATCCCTTTCAGGGCTTGCACANCGACGAGCTTCGCGCTGAGGGAGATTTTAATGGGGGCGGATCAGTCGAGGCCGCGGATGCGCTTGCGGGGGGTGACGCCGAGATCGCGGAGGGTCTCGGTGCGACGGAGGATATTGCCGGTGCCGTCGTAGAGCTGGCGGCGGGCTTTGTCGTAGGAGGCCGAGAGNCGGGAGATATGCGTGGAGATATCATCAAGGGTCTCTGAGAAACCGGCCACTTTGTCGTAGAGATCTGCGGCGGTGGAGACAATTTTCTCTACGTTGCGGTTCTGACGATCTTGCTGCCACATGTTATAGGCAAGTTGAAGAGCGATCATAAGATTACTCGGGGATATGATTACAATTCCTTTGGAATAGGCATATCCGGGNATATCCTTGTCTTGTTCGATGGCGGCGATGTAACATTGATCGTTGGGGATGAACATCAGTACGAGACCGATGGAATCCTCAACCAGGGTATCGTATTTCTTGGTAGCAAGCTCATCAATATGGCGGCGGACACTGCGGGCGTGTTCGCGGAGNTTCTGNCGGCGGAGNACCTCATTCTCCGTATCGGAGGCAGCGGCATAGGCTGTTAAGGAGACTTTGGAGTCAATGATTACGGAGCGGCCTTCGGGGAAGCGGACNATAACATCGGGNCGGAAGTTTCGTCCCTGATCATCCTTTACATTCTCCTGGATGAAATAGTGCTCGCCTTTTGTGAGGCCACTGCTTTCGAGTAGGGTTTCGAGAATCATTTCGCCCCATTCTCCCTGTGCTTTAGTGTCATGGCGGAGCACACGGGTAAGGGATGAGGCATCGGAGCTTATGCGTGCTGCCTGGTCGTGAAGAATATCCATTGCCGACTTCTGCTGCATGGCGAAGAGTTTGAGGGTGGATTCGAANCTCTTCTTGAGTTCTTCCTTGGCCACTTCGCCGGATGTTCGNCTNCGTTCCACTTCCTGTCGGAAAGCATCGAACTGTTCGCGGACCGGTTTGAGGAGTTGTTCCATCTCCCGGCGGTTAGCATCCTGGAGGTCGGAGCGGCCACGGTTGACCTGGGTCTGGGAAATAGCGGAGAGTTCCTCTTTGAGGCGAGCGAAGCGTTCTTCCCAGAGGAGGCGTTCGCTCTCGGCTGCGGCGCTATTTTCGACTCGTTCGCGTTGGCGCGCCTCCTTTTCAGCGGCGAGGCGGGCTTCGGCAGCTACTGCACGCCGATCGGCACGGAGATTTCCTATAAGAAAGCCGATGATTAAGCCGAGGAGGAGAGTGACGGAAGGAATAATGATATCGATCATGAAAATGAGATTTATANGGAAATTCATGGCATCGNGGGCTACAGCCCTTGCACGGAACCAGGACGCGGGAACGAAGAGGCATTAACTGCTTCAATCCCTTTCAGGGCTTGCACAGCGACGAGCTTCGCGCTGACGGGGCATTAACTGCTTCAATCCCTTTCAGGGCTTGCACACCGACGAGCTTCGCGCTGACCGGCATTAGCTGCTTCAATCCCTTTCAGGGCTTGCACNNNGACGAGCTTCGCGCTGACGGGGCATCAGCTGCTTCAATCCCTTTCAGGGCTTGAAGCGGGAGGAGCTTTGCTCCGAAGGGGATCTGAGAATGGATGAATTAGAGAATAGGGGGCTATTCGGGATTGACAGCCCGGCGAAAATGCTCGGCAATCTGCGGGAGGGACAGACCCTGACGACGGAGATCAATGGGATCTTCAGGAGCACCGAATATCACCTTCAGATGCTTTCCACGGGATGCGAAGACTTCGGCCGGAAGAAGGAGTTGTTCGATATTGATTCCGATATGCAGTAGGGAGCGGAAGCGAGCNGTGCNGTAGAATCGGGGCCGGTTGAGACCTTCGAAACGCACCGGGACTATCTTTCGGCCGAAAGCAATGGCCTTGGCCACAAAACTTTTCTGCCATTCCAGATCGCGGACTTTACCGGCCGGGGAGAGACGCGAGACTAACCCGGCGGGNAACATCACTATCTGGCAATCCGAGGCATAGGCTTCATTTATGAGTTCGGCTGCTGCGCGTTGCTGACCGCCATATTTATTAACGGGCAGAAAGACATCGCTCATGGGCTCCACATTCATCAGGAGGTCGTTGACGAANACGCGGAGATTNGCGTCGCCGTAATGATGTCCGAGCACCTTGACCAGCCCGATACCATCAAGNCCACCGAGAGGATGATTTGAAGCAAATACAAAGCGTTGGCCGGAGGGTAGATTGTCAAGACCTTCGANCTCGAGAGAGAGATCAAGGAATTCGTAGACCTTATCAGCAAACTCCGACCCGCGGGCGGGGAAAGCAAATCGCAGAATTGCATTGAGATCGTCCTGATGAATGAGACGCTCAATTAAAGAGACGGCGGGGCCGGGGATTTTCAAACCCCGGCTCCGCACTATCTCGTGTAGGTTTAGTTGGATCGGTTGCAAAATTGGATGATATTTGATCTGGATTAATCGGGATATTTAAGATCCTCAAGATAATCGGGATTAATCGGGGTTGACAGTGGTTTCCTCGTCCCAGAACTCATCTTCCCAGTCCTGGTCGGTGAGGAGTTCGGGATCTACGGGCACTTCCTCAGCCTCGAAGATGAAATTGTCTTCCTCCTCTACGCGGTGACGGATATCGAGGTCGCGATGAGTGATTGAGAAATGAGCCTGGTTATCTTCGGCATTTATCTCGCGCCAGAGGAGGTCTTTGAGTTCCTGAATTCCCTGACCGGTCACGGCAGAGATAAATACGGTGGGGACATCATCGGGGAGTTCGCGGGCGATTTCAGCGCGGAGTTCATCATCGAGCATATCTGATTTTGATATGGCGAGCACACGGCGCTTATCGGCAAGTTCGGGATTAAACTCACGCACCTCGCGGAGCAGGACCTCATAATCGCGTTTGATATCATCGGAATCTGCGGGCACCATAAACAGGAGGACGGCATTTCGCTCAATATGTCGGAGGAAGCGCAGCCCGAGACCCTTACCTTCTGACGCACCTTCGATAATACCCGGAATATCGGCCATTACAAACGACTTATCACCGCGATACTGCACGATACCGAGAGATGGTTCCATAGTGGTGAATGGATAATCCGCAATCTTTGGTTTAGCGGAAGAGACGGCGGAGAGGAGAGTGGATTTACCGGCATTCGGAAAGCCGACGAGACCTACATCTCCGAGGAGCTTAAGCTCAAGCACGACAGCCTTCTCGATAGCCGGCTGACCTGGCTGAGCATATCGTGGGGCACGGTTGGTGGGAGTGGCGAAATGCCAGTTTCCGAGGCCGCCCTTACCGCCACGGAGCAGTTTTATTTCCTGACCGTCTTCAGTGATTTCAGCCAGGAACTTACCGGTATCGGCATCAAAAACGGCAGTGCCGACGGGCACTTCTATTATGCGGTCTTCGCCATCCTTACCGGTGGAGCGGTTTTCGCCACCGCTCTGGCCGTCGGTAGCGAAGACATGACGGGTATAGCGCAGGGGAAGGAGAGTCCACATATGGCGGCTGCCGCGGAGAATGATATGTCCTCCGCGACCGCCGTCACCTCCATCGGGTCCTCCCTTGGGAATATATTTAGCTCTATGATAATGGCGCGAACCGGCGCCACCCTTGCCTGACCGGCAAAGGATCTTAACATAATCAATAAAATTTGAGTCTGCCATATAGGGTGTTTTTATAAAATACATCAGTAAGTCTTACCTCGGGGCCGGGAAAGAGGCTGAGGCATCGTAAAGCGAGAGAGCCTTTTCGAGTTCCTGAGTCACCATNACCACCAGTTCGCGGGGCTGAATCACCTTTACTGCCGCGCCCAGAGAGAGAATCTCATGGACGAGTTCATAATTGAGCTTCAGNCGGAATGTGAATACCGAGAAGCGGTCGTGNATCTCCTCCTGCTGGGANGCATGGAAAGGNAGAGCCCTGAAATACTTGGCCTGGGTGGGCTCGGCCATAAGCTTCACCACCCTTACCGGGGCCTTGGAGGAAGTGACACCGATAACATTATCGAAAAGCGAGGAATGATTNACTCCTTCCGGAATCTCGAAAGTCTCATCNAGCAGCCGCATTTCCTTTATACGGTCGAGAGCATACGTTCGGATGGCATCAGCCGATTCCTTGAGGCCGACCATATACCATCTCTGCTTATATCTTTTAACAAAATAAGGGCGAAAAAGGATTCCTTTTTCGGGACGGGAACGATTAAAACCTGCGTAAGTGAATTCGANTTTCTCGGTTTCGGAGATAGCCTCGAGAATCATTGGAAGGAATTCACGGGCNGAAGGGACATCTTCTACGGCAATACTGCTTCCGGTGGCGGAGGCCTCGCGAAGAGCACTATTTACGGCATATGAATCGAGAAGCCAGTTGGTGAGGCGTTCGTTCTGGTCGTTTTCATCGCGNTCGATATAATAATCACCATTNTTATCGCAGCTGATTTCGATATTGAAGATTTCCTCGATAGCGCGCCGATAATGGAAGAAAGTGCGGTCGGGGATTGGATTTCCGTCGGAGAGCGACGAACGGATCCATAGCTGATTGATCCGGGCGCGCGAGAGGCGCTTGTATCGGGTGAGNGTATCGATGAGCCAGATATATCGAGAGATGACATCGCGAGCCATAAGTATAAATTGAAAGGATTGATACAAATATACGAAAAAAGCTCGAATCACTTCGAGCCAATTTCATCAATTAAAACAACAATAACAACTTTTCAGAACGCTTTAGCAATGGTCTTAACCAGCGTTTGATATTATAACACGGGTAAAAAAGAAAAGTTCGGGAGAGTTAAAATTTTCTATGTAATTGTATAGATTCTTAATTCTGGAGATCNATGAAAATATCGAGGGCGGCGCGGATATCGGCTTCGGGGACGATGATTATTTCAGGAGTTCCGATNTCNCGGAGTAGAATCAGCCGGAAATTGCCGTCGGCATTTTTCTTATCGTGGCGCATGAGATCAATAAGCACATCCACATCCCCACACCCTAACGGGAGACGTCCATAAAGAGGACGCAGGATGGAGTCACGATAGGTATATATCAATTGACTTGGGGCCTTGAGAATCATATGCCCTAAAATAAGGGCCACCAGGATTCCATGAGCCACGGCACAGCCATGGCTTACCGGAGTTGCTACGGCGTTATCCCCACTATCGGCACCACCTTGGCGATTTAATGACTTTTCATATCTTGCCAGGAGGAGCGCCTCGAAAGCATGGCCGGCGGAATGACCGAAATTAAGCCAAGCGCGGATTCCCTGCTCACGGGGGTCTTCAGTGACGATACGTTGTTTTTCCTCAACAGCAAATCTGAGCGCGGAGTTCACAATCGGAGCATCGTGTGACAAATGATAATCAGCGGCATCCAGATCGCGGAGTATATTCCCGTACAAATCCGGATTGGCAATCATAGCCATCTTCACCATCTCCGCAAAGCCGGAAAGAAACTCAGGTTGGGGAAGGGTGGAGAAAGGGAGAGTGGAGATCACCACTCCATCGGCCGGCGCGAAAGCGCCGATTTCATTTTTAAGATCGAGGAAATCAATACCGGTCTTTCCCCCCACGGCGGCATCGGCGGCGGCGAGCATAGTGGTGGGGAAATTCAGGAAGGAGATTCCGCGTTTGAATGTGGCGGCGGCGAATCCTCCGAGGTCGGTGACCACTCCGCCTCCTAAATTAATGAGCAGCGACTTCCGCGAACCACCCTTTCGGCATAATGTCTCCCAAACGGAAGATAGGGTGGAGAGATTCTTATTGGCCTCACCGGCCGGAATTGTGATATCAATTGTCGGGAACTTCTCGCGGAAAGAGGATATGAGAGGAAGACAATGACGTGCAGTGTTGGAATCAGTGAGAATAAATATATGGTCCGGCTTGAGATCAGCGACCATTTCAGTCAAGACACCGGAAGGATTATCAGTGAAAGCTATTTTCTGAATCATAAGTATGTAAGTAGCTACGAATAATTAAACGATATATGTTTATAAAAAGTAACTGCAATATCTTGAACGCTAAAACTCGTTATTTTGGGCATCTTTTACCTTATCATTCAGTCGCATACGAAAGTATGCTCCTTCATTCTGCGGTAAAATCTGCTCCAAAATAACTTCGTTTTATCTGTTCATTAATTCTACGCAGCTACTTATTCAAAAATTAAATGATAAGTAAACGATAAGTAATTGAATCATCTCAGCAAAGATAACAAATAATCCGCGATACCGTCTCACCATAGAGCCATAGAAGCGGGCATCCCCGGATTCTGCAGNGTATTAGCGGGAGAGGAGACCCGAGGCAGAGACAGCTCATTNAAGCAGAGATGAAGACCTATTGCGCGTGTCATCAGCAGATCATCGTGACAACCGAGGATAGCTCCGTAACTGCCGTTAGGACGGCGTTCATAACTCAGGAACTCATCAAGCACGGCGGCATCCCGCTCTATATACAGCCCCTCGCGGATTGCTTCCACAAGGGTNGCGATAATTGCCGGCTTTGTAGCCATATTGGTATGGAAACCATACTTTGCAGGGGCACCGCGCATCACATCCTCCTCACTTCCCGGACGGGCATAAAGATTGGGATAGACATCGCGCAGGCGATTGAATAGAAATAGCGATTGTTCTCCATCGGTGTTACGCTCGGGTTCGTGAGTCTCTATTGTATTACTCTCGATCACGAGCAGCGCATCATCATAGAAGGAAGCACCAAGCGCCGCCTTCCATGCCAGACGGTCGAAATCGCAATGTCCGCGCCATTGAGCCACAATCTCGGGTCCCTCGCCGCGACACATCGGCTCACGATCGAAGACCGCAATCACCGACCAATCAGCCTTTACCGAGCGGCCTCCGACATCGACCACTACGAGATAGCGGTTTTCGAAACACATCTCCTTATCATCACAAGGAAGCCTCCATATCTTCCATTCCCCGCCTCCATTACGGCGGGGAGTGAATTCCACCTCCTGAATCTGGCGACGTCGGAAATCGGTATCCGGTCTGANCCCTCCCGAAGGCTTCAGAGGAGAATCGAAATCTCCGGTGAAAGCGGGAGTGCGGCATCCGGGGCGGAGAGCCTCGACGCGATAACGGTCGAAAACAGCCGCACCGGAATGCACGAAAGCCTCCACATCATCGGAAGGATACTCGGCAGCCATAAGTCCATGGTCGGAATATTTGGCGCGTTCGGCCTGATACCAGGCAATAGCCTCAAGAGTGGCACCCTGTTGCCATAGCCACCAGATGTAGGCACCGGGCTGACGGCGGTCGGAAGTGGCGGCTTCATTTTCCCTATCAGCCAACATAGAGCGGACCATGGCCNCGGGATCGGGGACAGGCATTGTATACTGATCTATCTCAAACCATGGGATGAACAGAGGCTCGAACTGCGACTCCCCACGTCGGGCCGCCTCATACTCACGATGGAAGAAATTGCCGGTGCCGTTGGCTGTGGATTCATAGACAATCATAGTAAGGGGTCTGAGTAAGACACCCGAACAAGCCGCGCGGAGAATCATTTCCGGGCTTTTTCCGGCCGTGGCCTTCCAAATACCGACCTCGGAACAATGGACGAGACTATAGTCNCCACCGCGACANGAATCGGGTCGTTCGGCTGTGCCGACTTTTATCTTGCAATTGCGTCGGATAAGGCGATGTGTAGCTCCGCCCCGGTCGACTCCCTCNAGCTTTTTCTCCTTCGGGGATCCGGGTTCGCCATCCTTATCAAGAAGCATTTCCGCAGGATAAGCTTCAACGAGGCGGTCGAACATATCCTTGATCTCATAAGTGGCCACCGCCTGATGAGCTATAATGAGGGAATTCAGACCGAGGGCATGGCANACCTGNAGCCATATCATATAGATCTGCACACANGTGGAACCACCCCATTGTCTTGCTTTCAGGAGAATAAGCCGGATCGGCTTTCCGGCAAGACGCATCTCCTCAAGCACCGATACCAGGTGACGCTGAGCGCGATTGAGGATAAACAGCATATCCTCGCCCCCGCCCTTGCGTTTGATATAGGCGAATCTGGCAGCCCAGAAAGGAAAATCGTGGAGACANCGAAGCCTTACAAACTCCTCCGAATCGGGGGAGACATAACCCTGAATCAATTTCTCCACTAATGGTTCCTCCTTCATAGACAAGGGTAGGAAGATGGGAGAATCTCCCGGACGGTCGATACGGAATCTCGGGCCGATGCTCCCTTCTCCCGTTATGGGATTGAAGGGAGCGGCGATACTGAGATTCCGGCGATGATTTTCAGCGATTATCTCCTCCACAGAGGGGGTGACATCAATTGAAAGCGGAGTATCCATGATCAGGAGTCTTGTGAATTACTGCTACGCATCCGACGCATACGGGAGAAAATGGTACGGGCCGAGCCGGGAGTGATAAAGAATTTCGGCGCCGGGGTGTGGACGGCATGGAAAGCCGCATCAGTGTAGGAGGCACCGGGATTATCCGCAAGATATTCGGAAGCGATGCGGAATAGAGCCTGGAACATCTCACGTCGGTGGGGACGCATACCCTTCAGGGGGTCGCCACGGAACATGCGGCCGAGGATTTCGGCAGCGCGTTCCTCCGAGACCCAGAAACGGGATGAAGGAGAATTCACTAAGCGNATGAATATCTCCTCTGAGGATAATGATTCNGAAGNACCGGCAATGGCGCGGAGGGTTTGTGTCATCTCCTGATTGCGGGCAGGAGCAATCTGGGAAACTGAACCGAGTTTTCTCATAATAAGCAATGTTATAAAATTTGTAAGTTAGAGGTTATGATAATGATNCCTGATAATTAAGGAATACAATGGATTATCCATAAAGTGATTAGGAAACCGATGCAAAGTTAATAATAAATTTGGCTCATACAAATAAAANAACGCAAAATAAAATATTAGCAACAAATTTAATAAAAAAGGAATGCTCNGGTGTGGGCCATATTAATTTTGCAACGTCAACGAAGATGACAGGAGCCAATAGAGTTCCTAAATCCANTAAGTNAAACTTACAAACTATTACAGAGATGAGTGTAACAGACGATTTCAANTATGAAACCACCGGNGGAGATCATTCCACCGACCAGAGCGGCAGTCTCGAGACCGCCGGAGGNACTACTACCACCGGAGGAGATCATTCCACTGACCAGAGCGGCAGCCTTGAGACCGCCGGAGGGACTACGACTACCGGCGGAGATCACTCNACCGATCAGAGCGGCAGCCTCGATGGATCTTCCTCGGCTTCAGGGGGAGGGAACGTAGAGGTGGCCACCGGAATCACGACCCCAGCCACAGACATCCTTCCTTCTGTGAGCCTAAGCGAGAATACGGTAAAGGCATTCTCCGCAACCGATTCCGGAGATAATCACGGCAATGTGAATGTAGGGGGCGGTGCCAAAGATATGGAAGAGGAGGAAGATGAATCCTCCAGGAAGAAAAAGAGGAAGGGAAGTAAAGGTAAGGNGCAGGAAATAGAAGCTGAGACCTCGGAAAATACCCGATTGGAATCCTTCCGGGGAATATTGAGTCAGTTTCCGCAGACACTGAAATTTATCGAGCATACTCCTAAACAGGATTGGCATGACTCATTCCATTCCTTTGCGGCCGGCTTGCGTGGATATGGAAGCGGGAAGGGAATCAGCGATGAGACTCTTGANCAGGCTTTGAAAATGATTTTCGAGATTGGAGAGGGGTGTNGAAGCGGGAATCTGAATCTGGCTATGGCCACTACTATGCTGAAAGGGCTTACGCATGAACAGGTGGTGGCACAGAAGGAAGCCGAGGCTGAGATAAGGGGCCGCAATGCGCAGATCTCAATCAAATTACGTCGTGCCACAGAAAGCGATGGTGTTCCGGCACTTGGATCCGGAATCTCACGACGCCCGCAGACCGAGAGAGGAATCTTCTCGTTAGCTGAAGGAGCAAGATAAAACCAGATCAGATATGAAAAGAGACGGAATCAGAAATGTGATGGGAGTATTGGCCGGAATATTGTCTGTATTGGAGAGCATAGTGAAGGCTATCAGGGTATGGAAATCGGATAGACCTGAGGGATCCGCTTTCCCTGACAAAACGGAGACCCGCGACAAATCAGACTGCCATTAATAATATTGCAATAATAATATTGCAACCGACAATACTAACACTAACACAAATTTAATCACTATTAATCACAAATTATTATGAGTAATCTTCTTCCCGGCGCAGCCGGAGTGACCGGACATGTGCCCGGNGTTTCAACCACAGTGAATAACCTCGCCTCGTATAGCGGAGGAATCGCACCCGGGAATCTTGTAGAAACCGATATTGACGAGGAACTCTTCCGCTTCAATTCGGATGATACCCCTCTGATGAACCTTATGCTTCGCGCCAAGCGCGTGAAAGTGAGCAGTCCGGAGGTGGAGCATTATATGATTGATGAACCGCGTGCGATGATTTCNCTCACGAAGGAGGTTCCGGCCCAGAGCTCGATGCAGTTNGTGCTGCCGCTTGCNCCATGCGATCAGAATCTTGCGCGGGCCTATACCACACTTTTAGTNAAGGATGTGGACGGCTACGATGAGAGCGGAAAGANTGTAACNCCCGGTCAGTCGCTGATGCTGTTCGTGATCGGTCATGACACCACGACCAACTGTCCGGTGGTGCGCACCGTAAATGGTAAGAAGCAGAACGCAGAGGATGAATTTTCCACCACACCGCGCATTCCGGCAGATGCAAAGATTGTGATTCTCGCCAATTCGCTCTATGAGACACAGAAGGAAGTGGATCCGGATCTGATTGTGCCTCAGCCTCAGCGGATCTATCTTCAGAAGAGAGGAATGAATCAGGTGGTGAGTGATTATTTCGACTCCCAGCGTAAGCGTATTCCNTTTTCTAAAGCCATTATTGCCGAACAGGCGATAGCCAACTTCAAAGTGAGAGGAAACCGCACGCTCTGGGCCGGAAGAGGAGGAAAATTCAAGGTGTCGGTCCCACGCATGGGTATGCAGTATGTCTACACCACGGAAGGACTCCGCTGGCAGTTCAAGCGCGAGCTGATGCATCGCGGACGCTGGACAGTGGAGGATATCATCGCTATGGCGAAGATGTTTTTCACAGGAGAGGATGTGCCGAAGTCAGCACTTCTTCTGGCCGGAAAGAATCTTCTGGAACAGATCCAGTGTATCGACTTTTCGAAGCACCCGGANATTCAGATAACCACGAAGATGAACTCCCTTGGCTGGAGTGTAACGAATTTCCATACTGTGTTCGGAGATATTGAGATCAAACGGGAGCCCACCCTCGATCGCTTAGGATGGAGCAACTCCGGAGCACTTATCGGCGAAAACCGTCTGGTACACTATGTCTACAGTGCGGAGCATAGTTTCTCGGATAGAGTGGACGGTGAGGAAGCCACACGTAACGGAATCCTTACGTGGGATGCTCTGGCTCTGAAAGGAAGCTGTCATATCTGGATTGATGGTGACAGCGCATCGCGCTCGGCAGGGGCTGTCGGAATTGTTCTTTGGAGCGAGAAAGTGGCCCCGTCGGATGCTAAAGCCGGAGATGTATATTACCTGGTGGAGGATTGTCCGGCCATCAGTACGGCGGCTGTGAGCGGCCAGATGTGGCAGGCCTATACCGAGGCAGGTAAAACGGGTATCAGCTGGCGTCTTTATACTGACGATCTNNTNGGNTAATCANTAAAANTAAGAANAAAGATGAAAGCAATCTATGGAGTATATGGGATGATGGAATGGGAGGCAGTGATTCCGACCCGCAGCAATAAGGTCAAGATCAGCTTTACGGGAGGTTCGCTATCAGGATACGGTACGACACCGGCAAAATTTGTGACCACCAATCCGGCCATCATCCATCTGATCGAAAGCAGTCCACAATTCCGTAGCGGTCGGATCCGCCTCCTTCACCGGGAGGCGGACCCCCTCGCCGGGACGGCTTCGGAGCCAATTGTGGAAAATATGCCGGAAGAGTCTTCTCCGATCGAGACTCCCGCACCAATCAAGAAAATAAAAAAGAAATAGACCATGGAGATGAAGATTGCCCGACGCGCTATTGTGGCAGAAACAATGGCAAAGCTCAGTGAATCGGAGACATTGCTCGATGAAGCTCTGGAATATGGAGGGCCGGAATTGGATATCCGGCAGCTGATCGAAGACCTGCTGATTCACGATGCCTGTCGCACTCTTGATACAGCTTCATGGGAAGAGATCGGCGAATGGCTTCCTCTTTCCGGGGCGGTGAGAAGATCAGGAGAGACGTCTTATTTTTCGTTACCCTCCGATTTCCGGCGGATGGTCTATCTCCGGATGAGCGACTGGCCCGGGCCTGAGACCCGGTTTGCCACCGAGACGTCGGAAGCCCTCGGGCTTCGGCGTCTCTGGGCACGGCGGGGCACGGCGGGGCACAGAGCATATCCGGGAGTGGGACTGATCCGCAGCGGAAANGGATTTGCGCTGGAGATATACGGCACATGCCAAGGGAGCCGTGTGGCGGAAGGAGGGTATCTTCCCCACCCCNCCGATGATGGAGAAGGGAATCTGATATTTCCTCCCTCATTACTGGATTCGCTTACCGACCGTCTGGCCCGTCATGTCGAGGCAATCNGACGTCTCACCCCATGATTCTGAACAAGACTATGAACCTTAAGGAAAAATTGACTTGGATTATCGCGACGGCAAGTCTGATATGCGGATTTGTGTTGCTTTTTATGGGCTTCTATGCCCCACCGGAGGGAGAGATTGATTCGACTGTGCTTTATGCATTTGGAGAAATCTCGGTCTTCACTGGTTCGATATTAGGCATTACGGTGGTGCTCCCCCATAAATCCGACCGGCAATAATAGGCCTCAAAATCTCCGTTAAATCACTTACTTACAAATTAATCATATGAGAAGAATCAATAGAATTATCATTCATTGCAGTGCCACTCCTGAGAATCGGGAGGTGACAGTGTCGCAGATCACAAGATGGCATCGTGACCGAGGTTTCCGTACGATAGGCTATCATTGGGTGGTGTATGCTGACGGCACGATCCATCCCGGGCGCCCGGAATCAGAGATGGGAGCGCATTGTTACGGGCAGAATCTGCATTCGATCGGAATCTGCTATGTGGGAGGCCTGGATGCAAAGACACTCAAGCCCAAGGATACTCGCACCGTGGCTCAGCGAATGGCTCTGAGGAAGCTTGTGAAGGAGCTTCAGGAGAAGTATCCGGGCGCCACGGTGCATGGCCACAAGGAATTTGCAGCCAAGGCGTGTCCATGTTTTGAGATTACTGATCTCTGAGATAGGGATTAAAAAAGAGAAGACCCCGCAACCGATTTTTGGTTGCGGGGTCTTCGGATATGCTTGAAGGCCTAACACATTCTTTAGAGCCTGGATCTATCTATAATTCAAAAGATAATTTCAACTAAAATTCAGACAATCGAAACCACGACGATGCGTCCACCTTCGGAGCGACGATTATCTATCGACCACTAATGATCTTCTTAGAGCTGGGGACCAGCTGCTACGAGCGCCTTACCTGCGGGATTGAACTCGAACTTCTTGAAGTTCTTGATGAACATCTCAGCAAGCTTGGTAGCCTTCTCAGTCCACTCCTCGGGGTTAGCGTAAGTGTCGCGGGGGTCAAGAATCTTGGGATCCACGCCGGGGAGTTCAGTGGGAACAGTGAAGTTGAAGATAGGAATCTGCTTAGTGGGAGCAGTAAGGATAGAACCGTCGAGGATAGCGTCGATGATACCACGAGTGTCGCGGATAGAGATACGCTTGCCTGTACCGTTCCAACCTGTGTTCACGAGATAAGCGTGAGAATCGTTAGCTTTCATCTTCTTCACGAGCTCCTCAGCATACTTGGTGGGGTGGAGTTCGAGGAACGCCTGGCCGAAGCAAGCTGAGAAAGTAGGAGTCGGTTCAGTGATACCGCGCTCTGTACCGGCGAGCTTGGAAGTGAAGCCGGAGAGGAAGTAATACTGAGTCTGCTCGGGANNGAGGATAGACACGGGAGGAAGCACNCCGAATGCNTCAGCNGAAAGGAAGATAACNTTCTTNGCAGCCGGNCCGGCAGAAACNGGAGCTACGATGCTCTCGATGTGNTTGATGGGGTAAGAAACACGAGTGTTCTCAGTAACGCTCTTGTCAGTGAAGTCGGGAGTGCCATCTTCCTTGATAGTAACGTTCTCGAGAAGAGCGTCGCGACGGATAGCCTTGTAGATATCGGGCTCGCTCTCGGGATCGAGGTTGATCACCTTAGCATAGCAGCCGCCCTCGAAGTTGAAGACGCCGTTGTCGTCCCAGCCGTGCTCGTCGTCACCGATAAGGAGACGCTTCGGGTCGGTGGAGAGAGTGGTCTTACCAGTACCGGAGAGGCCGAAGAAGATAGCGGTGTTCTTGCCCTCTTTGTCGGTGTTGGCGGAGCAGTGCATGGAAGCGATACCGCTCTGGGGGAGGAAGTAGTTCATCATAGAGAACATACCCTTCTTCATCTCACCACCATACCAGGTGTTGATGATCACCTGCTCTTTGCTTGTGGTGTTGAACACAACAGCAGTTTCGGAGTTGAGGCCGAGCTCCTTGAAGTTGGTAACTTTAGCCTTGGAAGCGTTGTAAACGATGAAATCGGGCTTGAAGTCCTTGAGTTCCTCCTCAGTAGGAGCGATGAACATGTTAGTTACGAAGTGAGCCTGCCAGGGCACCTCAACGATGAAGCGCACAGCCATGCGGGTATCCTTGTTGGCACCGCAGAAACGGTCAACAACGTAAAGCTTCTTGCCGGAGAGCTCGTCGACAGCGATTTTCTTGAGCTCTTTCCAAGCCTCCTCAGATACGGGCTTGTTATCGTTGGGATACTCCTCAGTGGTCCACCATACCTTGTCCTTAGAGTTGTCGTCGAGGACGATGAACTTATCTTTAGGAGAACGGCCTGTGTAAACGCCGGTCATAACGTTAACTGCGCCGAGAGTGGTTACAGTACCTTTCTCGAAGCCTTCGAGAGAAGGATCTGTCTCAGCCTCGAAAAGCTGCTCGTAAGTGGGGTTGTAGATCACCTCCTTGACATCCTTGATGCCATACTGAGCCAAATCTATGTTTGCCATGTTTTTTATTATTTTGGGTTTATTGAATTGTGTTTTCGATTAGGGTTAAATCCGACATGCGGACAAGCCTTGTTTATCACCTGCAAATTTAATGAAATTATTTCAAAACGTGGAATAATACGACCCCCATTCACAACTTTTAATAATAATCCCGCAATAATCCCTATGTATTGTGGAATGGAAGTGTGTATTTGTGGAATGTACGTTTATGCCGGAATCAGAACAGGCGGCGATGTTTGAGCCAGAAATGAATGAGACCCCGGATATGGCGGCGGCTCAGGGGGGATAACGGCGAGCGGCGCGTGGCGCGCTGCCAGTGGTGGATCAGACGTAATTCGGGAAGATAATCCACACTATATCCCGTTTCCCGGATGCGCATACACCAGTCGGCATCTTCGGGGCCGTAGAAGATATTGTGGTCGAGATAGCCGGCTTTCTCAAGCAGACTCCGCCGGAACATCTGACAGGCTCCGATCACATAGAAGGGATGGCGGGAAGCCATAGCCTCGCGCTCGGCCCGTGCAGGGCCTTTGGAAAGCAGATGGCGAATCTTGAGGGCCAATCCGGGAAAGGGTTTCGCGCTATCCTGCAGTTCACCGGCGGCACTTTCCAATCCGGGGGCCGCCAGACCGCATTCCGGATGGGAATCGAGATATGATATCAGCCCTTCAAATGTGTGGGCGGAGGCTTCCGTATCATTATCAAGCAACATCACATACTCTCCGCGGGCTTGGCGTAAGCCGACGTTGCGGCCCGGAGCAACTCCGATATTCCGAGAATTACGGATGAGCTTCACACGCTCCGCCGGTATCCCGGGAAGTGTCCGGATAGCATCGAGGGTGCCGTCGCCGGACCCATTATCGACCAGAATCACCTCCACATCCTCCCTCACACTCAGCCATGGAATCAGAGTCTCCATCAGACGAAGTGTATAGGCGCGTTGATTATAGGTGAGAATCACGATTGAGAGGCGCATGGAGGGAAGGAATAGAGGAAGGAGTTTAATGGAAGAGTTTGAGCTTCAGAGCCTTGGCGGCGGCGGAGAATTCGCTCCATGAAGAGAAACGGCGAAGCTGTTTCCATATGAAACGTGGCGAGATAAAATAGCTCAGATTATTGCGGAAGAGGAGCTTCTCCATCTCTTCGGCCGAGATGTGAGGGAGATTTAGAATCGATTCGTGCTGCACATCCGTGGGACGGTATTCATTTCCTTTGATCCAGCCATTCTCTTTGCAGATAGTATAGTATTCCGTACCTGGGAAAGGGGAGACAATGTTGAACATCACCTGGTCGACATCCAGACGTTTGGCCTCGCGGAGGGTGTTGCGGACGGTCTCACGTGTTTCGAGCGGAGAGCTTCCGATGAGGATGTTGAGTTTGACGGGGACATTGTATTTCTTAAGCAGACCGATAGCCCGATGGATATCCTCAGGTGTGATACCCTTCTTGATATACTTCAGTATTTCAGGATCAAAGGATTCAATACCGAGGTCGATATAGCGGCAACCGCTCTCGCCCAGGAGGCGGGCTATGGGTTCGGTGATGGCATCGACACGGGCCTGACATCCCCAGACTATGCCGTGAGGACGGAGAATATCACATATTCCACGCAGATTCTCCTCATTCCATATGAAATTGTCATCCATGAATCCTATGGCCTTCACTCCCTGGTCGGCCAGCATATCGATCTCTTTCTTCACGCTGTCGAGCGACCGGAAACCGATGGTGGGTTTTCTTCCCGGATGGTCCTTGCGGAATTCAATCTCGCGGGCAAATGTCATCGAAGAGGGCACACAATATAGACACCGGTAGGGACAATTGCGGGAGATGAACATTGTGGTGTAAGGGCCGGTCTTGAGCTTGGGATTATGATAGACACGTCCCTTGAGCAGGTCGCGTGCCGGGAAGGGGAGAGCGTCAAGGTCGGTGTTCAGAGGGCGGGAAGGATTATTGATTGTCTTTCCGTCAGGGCCGACATATGAGATTCCTTTTATACCCTGGGGCGTCTCCTTCTTCTGAAGGGCATCCATGAGTTCGAGAAGAGAAAGTTCGGGTTCGCCGCGGACCACAAATACATTCGGATCGCCGCCAAGGGCACGATCTGTGAAATATGTGCCCCCCGGGCCACATAGCACAATCGGAGTCTCGGGATGATACTTCCTTATTACGGAAATGGCCTTAAGATCACTTTCCAATGACAGATTCACCACCCATATCTCGTAGGCATCGGAATTGTCGTTGCGGATGAAATCCTCGAACGCCTGTTCGGAGGCTGGCCCTGTGCCATTGAATACGAAATCCTGATAATCCACAATATGGCCGCCTGTCTCACGAAGGGTGGCGGCGGCTGAGAGTTCGTAGATATTTATCATGGGATAGACCACGCGTGTGCACCCGGCGGAGCGTTCCGCAGGTTGCTTGTTGTCGTAACACGGGGGTACAAGGAAAGTGATATTCATATATTAAAAACGCATGATACTTACCCCTTATTGCAGAAGAGGTGGTCCGGAGGATGATTCCGGACCACCTCGTTATAAGGTCTGGGGGAGGGAATAGTGGAACACTAATGCCTCGAGAGAGTCAGAAGGGGATAGAGAAATGAGTATGCGGACACGATACCAGCGGTAGGAACAGCGGAACAGGCCGCGTATCCAAGGGCGTGAAGAGCGGCAAAGGAGTCTCCATTTCTCACGATGATGGGAGCCGTAAAGTTCGATTTTGAGATTATCGTGTCGGAAGATTCCCCGGAGGTATAGATCGCGCACCTGCTTTGGAAATTCAGGATGGCGCATACATATTGGAGGGGTGATGAGTTCTATCCTGCGTGGTTCCTTACCCGGGAGATTGCCCTGAGGGGGAACGGGGGAGTGGGAATCTCCTCCTGTGGATCCGGGCTTCCGGGGGGAATCGGAGAGTTTTGGAAGAGCATCGAACAGGCGTAAGGTTCCTGCGGCGATGGGGAGCGGAATATTATCAACAGCGGAGGCCAGTCTTTCGATTGGAAACTCACATATGAGCCGAAAGTCGGAATCAGTATCTGCGGCTGTGAGCAGGGATGCCTGAGGATAGGAATCGTAAGGCCAGCAGCGCTGAGACTTCCCGTCGATAGAAATTGACCGGGGGCTATAGCATTCGGCTTCTGCCTCATGAAAATCGACTTGTCGGGTGGCGTATATTTCGATTGCCTCAGCTTGTTTAAGTATAGATGAATCAGGGGGTAAGGCAGGCCAGGATATGTTTAGGCGCGAGGGGAGATGAGTGAGTTCCACTTCGGTGGAAATCCATTTATCCGCGAGACGGAATGAAGTGATTATGATCTTCGGAGTCTCGGTGGAGTCGAGCATAAGAAATGGAGAGCCAGGCGATTGAAATGCGCCATCACGCATGCGGAAACGCCAGAGAAGACGGAAAGGAGATGCGAAAAGGTCGGCATTTCGAATGGTCTGATAATATTTTGACAGGCAATCCATCACGGCTCTACGTCGGTTTTTGCGTAGGGTATCGCTTTCGGGAATGGTCACCCGGTCGAGTCCACCGGCAAACCATGCCTGCACCCTTGGCTGATCATCTGACGGGAAAGATAATTCGAGAGTGGAGGCCGGACGACGCGGCCCATAACCCGGAAGTGATTCAGAAGAGAAAGAGAACTGAATGCCGGGATCGGCAAGGGGCGCCCGATAAGCTTCGTCGGAAGTTCCGGGGATTCCTTCGAATCCGGTATCCGAATTTTCGGAGATAGGGTTGACAGCACTGTCAGCAAGAGAATAGCGATATACTTTCATAGAAAAGGATTTAAGTGAGTAGTTGCTAAGTAGTTGCTAAAAATTAATGAACCTATAAAACGTAGGTATTCTGGTGCAGATTTTGCCGGATCGCATAAGGAATGAGCAGACTTTCGTATGCGACTGACTGATATAATGGATTGACAAAAATAATAAGGCGTGATTTGGGGGGAATCATATTTGTTTATTAACTTTGTAAGTTAGCCCGCTTACGGGTCAAATCCACGAAATTAGGATGTGTTTGGTCAGCCTGAAAATTTAGGCTCCATCCAATAAGAAATGTTAATGCAGGGTCGCATCTCAGGGAGCAGATATCGCCTTGCAGACGAAGGAGCATAGCGGGCTATGTGACTGAGTTAAAAGGTGATAGATGCCCCTGAGATGCGCGAATGGAGTAACTTAATAAACTTTAATATTAATTAATTTAAATATAATGACTCTTTCCATTGGAAGTAAATTACTTGCGTCCGGCCTCTTTTTGGCTAAAATCTCGAATCTCTTCGGTCACAGCGCTTAGGCTGCTCCCTCAAAGATTCAAGATTTAAGCTCAAAAAGAGACCGCCCTGCATTTAACATTCTTTATTGGATGGAGCCTTAATCCAGATATGAAGGAATTCAAAAGAACATTAATCACTACGGCACTTCCCTATGCCAATGGCCCTGTGCATATCGGCCATCTGGCGGGTGTCTATGTCCCTGCCGACATCTATGCGCGTTATCTCCGACTCAAAGGTGAGGAGGTGATGATGGTAGGCGGTAGCGATGAGCATGGAGTGCCCATCACGATCAAGGCAAAGAATGAGGGAGTCACTCCCCAGGATATTGTCGATCGTTATCATAATATCATAAAGAATTCATTCGAAGGCCTTGGAATATCCTTCGATGTATACGGGCGCACCACGTCAGAGACCCATCGCCGCACTGCTTCCGATTTCTTCCGTAAGCTCTATGAGAAGGGAGAATTCATAGAGAAGACCTCCATGCAGCTCTATGACGAGGAAGCGGGACAATTCCTGGCCGACCGTTATGTCACGGGTACATGTCCCCATTGTGGTAACGAACACGCATATGGCGACCAGTGTGAGAACTGCGGAACGAGTCTTAATGCCACCGACCTTATTAATCCGAAGTCGGCCATCACCGGAAATGTACCCGTTCTTAAGGAGACATCCCATTGGTATCTCCCCCTTGACAAATGGCAGAGCCGTCTGGAGGAATGGATTCTTAAGGATCATAAGGAATGGAAACCGAATGTCTACGGCCAGTGTAAATCATGGCTGGAGATGGGGTTGCAGCCGCGCGCAGTGAGCCGCGATCTCGACTGGGGTATTCCCGTGCCTGTGGAGGGAGCCGAGGGCAAGGTGCTCTATGTATGGTTTGACGCTCCGATCGGATATATCTCCAATACGATTGATCTCGTTGGCGATGATTACACCAAATGGTGGAAAGATCCCGAGACCCGTATGCTCCATTTCATCGGTAAGGATAATATCGTGTTCCATTGCATCGTGTTCCCCTCGATGCTGATGGCCGATGGCAGCTATAATCTTCCGGATAATGTGCCGGCCAATGAATTCCTCAATCTTGAGGATGATAAGATCTCGACCTCGCGCAACTGGGCGGTATGGCTTCATGAGTATCTTGAGGATTTCCCCGGCAAGCAGGATGTGTTGCGCTATGTGCTGACAGCTAACGCACCCGAGACGAAGGACAATAATTTTACCTGGAAGGATTTCCAGACCCGCAATAATTCGGAGCTTGTTGCGATCTTAGGAAATTTTGTGAATCGTGCTGTGGTGCTCACTCATAAGTATTTCGAGGGAGTGGTTCCGGCGGCAGGCGAATTCACTGAGGCCGAGACTAATCTTTTCGATGAGATCCGTCATCTTAAGGATGAATTGAGCGCAGCATTGGATACCTTCCATTTCCGCGATGCACTGCGCATTGCGATGGATATGGCCCGCGCCGGCAATAAGTATCTGCAGGAGACAGAGCCCTGGAAGGTGGCGAAGACCGATATGGCCCGCACGGCCACTATCCTTTATACCGCCATTCAGGTCTGTGCCAATCTGGCTATAGCATTCGAGCCGTTCCTGCCTTTCATGGCTGCCAAGCTGATGAAAATGCTGGGAATGGAAAATATAGATTGGGCAATGCTTGGTGGAACGGATCTGATTCCGGCAGGGCGTAAAATCGGTGAGCCCGAATTGCTCTTCGAGAAGATTGAGGATGGTGTGATCGAGGCACAGGTGCAAAAACTTCTCGACACCAAGAAGGCTAATCAGCTGAAGGCCTGGAAGCCGGAGGATGTGAAGGAGGATGTTGAATTTGAGACATTCGAGAAGGTGGATATCCGTGTCGGTAAGGTGTTGGAATGCTCGAAGGTGAAGAAGTCAAAGAAACTCCTTCAGTTCAGCATAGATGATGGCACCGGCACACCGCGCACCATTCTTAGCGGTATCGCCCAGAGCTATCCTGATCCTGAAGTTTTGGTCGGTAAGGAGATTCTCTTTGTAGCAAACTTTGCTCCTCGCAAGATGATGGGCATCGAAAGCCAGGGAATGATTCTGAGTGCGGTCAATCCCGACGGTACATTGACAGTGACCGGCCCCACAGCTCCGGTACAGCCCGGATGTTCCGTAGGCTGATCGAATAGACAAAAGTCTCCATAAGTAAGTGTTCAAAATTAATTTATACTATCTACGGCTTCTTTTGACTCGTCATTGTTTCCTTTATAAGAAAACAATGACGAGTCAAAAGAAGCCGTAGATAGTATAAAAGATAATTCTCTTATTTGGTATCGTTTAATTTTGAATACTTACTTACATAAAGACGGCTTGCAAATTCCAATCGTATTTGCAAGCCGTCTTTGCTTTTATTGAAGTTTAGACAACTTCATTGGATGAAGTCTTAGCGCGACTGATCGGATAGGGCGAGATACCGGTCGACAATCAGATAATGTATGATGTTCTCGCGTCGGGAATCCTCAAACTGCCGGAGCCATTCTTTAGAGGCTTCCGCAATCTTCGCTGCTTCATCCGGATGGGAATTATAATATTCAAGTTTTTCGGCCACATCTGAAAAGTCGGGGGCTATTTCGATATAATGCACTCCCGGAATCATCGCTCCATGCATCAGCCAGCTTTCAGCCGTGGGACGCGGCATCACGGGAATACAATTACTGGCACATATCCATTGCAGAGCCGAGGCGACATCATAACCTTCCAGGGCCAGAATGTAGCGGTATCTGAAATGCTCGGTTAAATCCGCATGGGGAGTCTGCCATGGAGAATTATTGCGCGGAGAGGTGTCTCCTATATCGAAGAGAGGATGGCCCCACCAGCGGGTGAGAAACTGCCGGCGGTTTTCCTTATCATCCACATCTCCACGGAAGAAGAGTTTGGGAATCTTCTCACCGAATGGTATCGGATCCTCTACCTGCAGGAAATGACGACGTCGGTCAAGATTCATCAGAGCGACATTCCCGGCACGGGAATCCAACCGTCGGGCCTTACCGAATACCACGGTTTCCGGGTTCACACGCGTATCGCCATCTATAAATTCAATCTTACCCTCGGGAGGACACGCCCGGAGATAGCGCATCAGATCATACCAATATGCGCTATGCGAATCGCGCAGACGTATCCGTCCTATAGGTCGGGCAGCAGGCCCGGGAGCAAACTGTGGCCGAAGCGGGAAATAATAGTCCACTCTCCGTCGGATTTCATCAGCATCCGGACGCTGCTCCCAGCCACGAAGACATAGGCGGCGCTGGATGCTTCGGATGAAACGGGGGAGGATGAGAGTACGCCACGCCGCACCTATCTGATAAAGGAGCATTGGGGTCTTCTTAGCTTTCCCTTTCTTGTCGTTTCCCATTATGATTCCTTTATCAGGCCGTTTTTGACTCTTGTCGTGCCCTCAGCACGGTGACGTTCGAGGATTGCTTTATTCTCCGGAGAATCGAGAGGGAGACGCTGATGGCAGCGATGGAGCATGAGGGCATAGCGTGGAGCGGCCAGACAACTCATTCCGGCATTGCGCGCCCGGAGTTCGAGATCGGTGTCTTCTCCGGTGCCGGGATTGACATAGTCCTCATCAAAACCATTGAGACGGGCCAGGTCTTCCTTGAACATTCCCATATTGCATCCTAAGAATCCCTGAGGGCGTGTGCCGAGTGGCTTCCCGAAAAAGAATGGGAATCGGAGTGTGCGGCGTAACTGTGATAGAGTCAGACCAAGAGAATCCTTAAGGCTATGCTTCAGAATCTGATTACGGACATTCGGGAAATAATTGAGGGGAAGAGATGGCCATTTCTCCACATCATCACTAATCTGCTGGCTCATATCGACGCGACGTCCTCCCACGATACGATTTGGAGCGCGCAAGCGAAGATGGTCGGCCACGAATTCCGGATGAGGAATGCAGTCTCCATCGACAAAGATCAGATAATTGCTTCGCGCCTGATTCACTGCCTTGTTCAAAGCCTTGTTCTTCTGCCAGCCGGCATCGGGATGCCAGGAATGAATGATGGTAAGTTCGGGGTGGGATACTATATATTCCCGGATTTTATTCACGGTCTCTTCGTTAGACCCATCATCGGCAATGATGATTTCGAAATCTTTTTCAGATTGCATTCCAAGTGCGTCAAGAATAAGATTTAGCCACTCGAAATGGTTATAGACCGCGATAATTACGCTTGCTTTATATCTCGTTTTATCTTTAGTATCAGTAGTCATACCCTATATCTTACATAGCCCGCATGGGAATTGGAGCGATGATATGTCTGCAAAGATATAACATTCACTGAATCTGACCAAACTTAAGAATCTGACCGATCCTAAACGCGCCAGGTTCTATGGCTGAAGTGATTTGAGGGCATCACGGAAGGCAAGGCCGACAGGGAGTGTGATCGGTTGGGAGTTGGGGCCGGTGGAGAGCTCTACCGACATACCGTCGAATGCCACTAAATAGTCGCGATTGATGATGAATGATTTATGAATCCTGAGAAAGCGGGAAGCAGGAAGGGAAGAGAGGGCATTCTTGATGGTAAGTCGGGTAGTATATCGGTTATCGGTGCAGAATATTTTTACATAATCTTTTAGCCCTTCGATATACACGATGTCGGGGATTGCTATAAGCTGGTTTTTTCTTCCGGCCCTAATCATGAGAGTAGGAGTAGTCTCGGATGGGGAGGGGAAATATCTGCGGAGTTTCTCAATTGTTTGTTTGAGTCGCTCCCGGGAGATTGGTTTTAGAAGATAATCCACGGCATCGAGGTCGTAGGATAGTGCGGCATATTCGGAATAGGCTGTGGTGAATACCACCTTCACCTCTTCAGGAAGCTTTTCCACCAATGCCACTCCGGAGAGATCGGGCATCTCTATGTCGAGGAAGATGAGGTCGATGGGATTATCTTTGAGCCAATCCATCACCTCAACGGCGGATGAGAAAGATGCGATGAGATCCAGAACAGGCTCTTCAGCTATCAGTTTGGCCATGCCAAGTCTGGCCAGAGGTTCATCATCCACTACGATACAACGTATTCTCTCCATGTCTATAGGACCGTTTGATCAAAATCTTCTTCAATAAGTAAGTGTTCAAAATTAACCGATAAGAAGGGAATGAATAATACTATATATAGTATGAAAGATAATACTCTTACCGGATATCGTTTAATTTTGGCTGCTTACCCAACAAAAATAATTATAAATTCCCGGAATAGACCTATAATAGCCCCGGCGAAGGCGTGCTTTTGGCTGAATATAGACCAATACCCGATTATCTGCGACCAACATTGGAATCGAGTCGTGGATTTGTATTAACTTTGCATTACCTCACATCCATATATCGGCGGACATATCTATAACATCCCTACTGTTCGGGGCTTCCCGACTGACGCTGTTTCCGATTTTTATTGCATGTCGTTTTCAGGTTTCATAGAGAAAGTATGTAATTCCATATCGAAGACCGAAATATTCTTCTGGCTCTCTTTTACTTTGGTCGAGGCTGCTCCGGTGGTGAATACTCTGGAATCCGGAGTGGACGGATCAGAGGTATGGGCATTTATAATGTCGGTGATGATAATGTCCGGATGTCTGGTAGTGATACTCATTACGGCCGGATATGCCATACCGCATCTTCTTATGAGGGGCAAATGGAAAAGGTATGTGTTGATTCTCTTGTTAATGTCGTATGTATTTTCATTTTGCGAGATTCTTGGGGTCACCTGTGTCTGGCGGCATCTGGATCTGATTCCTTCCGACAGGCCAATCAAATGGGGATGGCTCAATCTGAATGTGGTTAGCTGTTCACTGATTTTTTCCCTTAGCCTGTTAGGTATGGGAATCGGCAGGCTTATCCTGGCTAATCGTGCGGATCTGGAGGTTCAGAAACGTCTTTCAGATCGGATTGAGGAGTATATGGAGAGGGTTCGTAGTATCATTCGACCCTCCGACCTCAGTAGGCGACTTAAGGAAATCGCCGGGATAATATGTGAGCGTCCTGAGGAGGGGGAGACACGTATTAAACATCTTTGCAATGATCTGCGCAAGGAACTCTATGAGCTACCGCATCCCCCGCATCCCGACCCGATTCCGGATAGTCTCGCTATGGATCTTCCCTTCACGAGTTGGCTCATATCGCCTCGTTATCGTTGGGTGCGTTTGGTTGGATTCCAGCTGACAGTATGCATCATTGCGATGGGAGCTCTTTTCTCCGTGCCTGACTCACCGGAGTTTGTCGGGCGATGGTTCGGATTCCTGATGCTCGTGGTGGTAATGGATGTATTGGCATTGGTGGTGGGAGGAATATTCTATCGTCAATACAGAAAGAAGCGAAATCAGAAGGCCTTTATCCGTAAGGTAGTGATTTTAGCCGCAGGTGTGATGGTGCCCTTCACGATAGAATGCTGCGTTTCCTTGTACACGCATGGAGGGCCGTATTCGGTATCGTTCATAGTGATTACCATAGTGGCCGTCTTCTTCTCAATCCTTACATTCCTCTTCTATATCGGAGGAATCACGGCGATACTGCTGACCAAAGACTGGATTCTTGAAACCCGTAATATCGTGATGCTGGAAGCCACATCAAAACGCCTTGAATATTCCTGGTTGAAAAAGCAGATCAATCCTCATTTCCTCTTCAATGTTCTCAATAATGCTTCCATACTGGCTTATTTTGAACCCGAAGAGGCACAGAATATCCTATCCGGACTTGAGCGTTTGGTTTCCTATCAGTTTGAGGAAGCACATCAGGAAACTGTGAGTCTGGAATCCGCCATAGGTTTTCTCCATACATATCTCGACCTGGAATCGGTGCGACATAATAATTTCCCCTATCAGATAACGCTGTCTGGTGAAGTTAAGGAAATCAGGGTGCCGGGAATGCTTTTTATTCCGTATGTAGAGAATGCCGTGAAGCATGGGAGTCGGAGGGAGAATATTCCGAGAGTAGATATCAGCTTCACGGTGAAGCGAAAGACCCTTCTGTTTGAATGTATCAATCCTTATCATGAGCGTAAAGATAGCGAAGATGATAGGGCACTCGGAATTGGAATCGACAATACGCTTCGACGACTCGAACTCCTATATGGCGATCAGTTCAGTTGCAGGGTCTTCAGGAATGAGGGTCTATATAGGGTGATATTAGAGATTCCATTAGGATAATCGACCAATAAGCCATATAAATAGATTATCGAATCATCCTGTGAGTCAGGGATGAAGGAATAAATAGTAATTTTGCAAAATAAGTTTAGACTACTTCAATAGAATGATTGGAATAGAAATAGCCTTATGGGTGGCATTCTCGATAATGCAGTCGGGGCCTGTGGTGGGCACGCTGGAATATGGCGTTACAGGAGGGCCACTGCAGACTCTATGGTTAATGGTGCCGTTCTCTCTATTTTGTCTTGTGGTTGTTCTTGTGACAACACGTATAGCCATCCCCCGGCTCCTGATGCGTAGGGAATGGTGGAGGTACGGGGCGATCACCTTCGCCCTATCCTATGTGTTTTCGCTCATAGAGCAGATTATGATAATGTATATCTGGGTGAAGTGGAACATCATTCCGGACGGTATGCCGGTCAGTATCGGAGGCCTGTTGCTCAACACTCTTTCCAATTCACTGATGTTTTTCTTCACTCTTCTTGCCGTGGGAGGAGGTGCCCTCTTTGTGGGATGGAATAAGGATCTTGTCACAGAACATGAGATTGCGCGCAATCTTGACGGCTATCTCCGGGCGGTGAAGAATCAGCTCCATCCTGAGGAGTTGAGTCATAGGCTGCGTAAGATTGCAGATATGGTGGAGGAATCTCCGCGCGAAGGAGAAGCTGAGATTGCACGATTATGTGCCGATCTGCGCAGGGAACTATATCATCTTCCTGTCCCTCCGCGTGTTTCGGAGACGGAGAGATCCATAAGTTCGGAAACTCCCTTCAATCGCTGGCTCATAGGCCACCGCTCTGGCTGGCAAAGACATCTTGTATTCCAGATAAGTCTTCTGCTGATATGTGTGGGAGCTTTTTTCTCCACTCCCGACCATGCCGATGTGGCAGGTCGCTTCGATGGCTTTATAGTGTTATGGGGCATGTTTGAGATTATGGCTGGAGTGGTGGTATATATATTCTTCCGACGCTTCAGGAGGAAGAGACGGTTAGGGGGCTTTATCCTTTCCGTGAGTATACTGGCGATGGCGGTGCTGACTCCGTTAATAGTGGAGAGGATGATTCTTTTTCTCAGATATTCCGGAGAGGTTACATGGCTTTTCGTATTTATCACGGCCCTGGCTGCCCTTGGGGCTGCTCTTATGATTATCTTCTATCTGGGGGGTATCAGCACAATCCTTCTCTATCAGGATTGGCTTAAGGAGAGCCGCAGAATAGTATTGCTAAATGCCGCTACGCGCCGTCTGGAATATGCGCGGTTGAAGAAGCAGATAAATCCTCATTTCCTCTTCAATATATTGAATAATGCCTCGATTCTCGCTGACTATGATGGGCCGGAGGCGCGCCGCATATTGGTTGAGCTCGATCGGCTTATCCGCTATCAGTTTCGGGAGACGGAATCAGATACCATCCCCCTTCCCTCTACAATCGAATTCCTGAAAGCATATCTTGCCCTCGAATCAATCCGGAGGGATCACTTCAGTTTTGATGTGAAGGTGAGCGGGGAGTGTCAGGGAGTGGAACTGCCGACACTTCTCTTCATACCTTTTGTGGAAAACGCCGTGAAATACGCCACTCCGATAGAGGGGAGGGATATGGTGGAGGTGGAATTCCGTGTCGGCAAGAAGCAGATTGAATTCCTTTGCCGGAATCCTTACACCCGGAAGATACGGAGAGATATGGGGGAAACCGGAGGAATCGGTCTGTCGAATACACTGCGACGTCTTGAGCTCATCTATGATGATGAGTTTTCCTATACATGCGGGATAGGAAATGACTCCTATCTGGTAAGACTGATAATTCCAAATGAGCGACAACTATCGCATCTATAATCTATGAATATGAATGCAAATATAAAGATTAAGACTTTTGTTCTATTCCTTGTGGCCGGTTTATGCGGTCTCGTGATGCAGGCGGCGGAGTATTCCGATGCCAACTTCAAATATGCTTATAATAAAAGCCAGAAGTTTGCCCGAGTGGAGAGCACGATTAAGAAGACTGCCACCTCCCTCACTATCCCGTCGAAGATCACCATCAATGGAGTTTCCTATCCGGTAACTCAGATTGGAGCCTATGCCTGCTCCGATCTTCAGAAGCTCAAAAGCATCACTATCCCCTCATCTGTGACTGAGATTCGAGAGGGGGCTTTCAGCAACTGTTTCGAGCTGACTTCGGTGAAGATTCCGGCCAATGTGACCAAGATTGAGAATGATGTGTTCTCGATGTGCCTCAAGCTTAAGGAGGTGAGCCTTCCGAAGAACCTTACCGAGATAGGGGAAGGGGCGTTTATGTATTGCGGGAGCATTGAGATCATCAACTGGCCCTCGAAGCTTGCCAAGGTCGGACCTTATGCATTCAATGGGGCGAAACTGCCTCTTTATGTCGAGCTTCCGGCGTCGTGTGTGGAAATTGGTGAGGAGGCTTTCCGTGCCACGGATGTAGAAAGTTTCAAGCTTCCGGCGAAGGTGAACAACATCGGTCGGATGGCTTTTGCCGACGGCCAGAAGCTCCTTGGAATTACAATGCCAACGCAGGTCGGTACAATTGGTGATTTTGCTTTCTTCGGAAATGTATTTGTTGTAGATATTGTGATGCCTCAGACTATAGGCCGTATGGGGGAACACGTGTTCCAACGATGTGATAAACTGAATAAGGTGACCTGGTCACCGAGTCTTACCACCGTACCGGCTTATACCTTCTTTGAGTGTTACGATCTGGAATGGATCACTCTTCCGGATAATATAACGTCCATCGGAGAGTCGGCATTCGGTGAATGTTATTCATTGAAGGAATTCCATTTCCCGGCCTCTTTGAAGACTATCGGTCCCGATGCATTTGATGATGATAATCTCGGAGAGATTGTATTGAATGCCGGACTGACCACCATCGGGGCGGGAGCATTCAATGCCAATTCGCGAATCACATCAGTTACGATTCCTGCTTCCGTGAAGGAGATCGGAGCCCGCGCCTTTGATAATAATCCTCATATAGAGGTGGTGACCTGTCCGAGTGTCACTCCTCCGATATTGGCGGAAGATGGCTTTCATATGCTCACCTATGCATCAGCCAATCTCGTGGTGCCGGCACAATCCGTAATGGCCTATAAGCGGGCAGCGGGCTGGAGTAATTTCCAGCGCATCAACGACAGCTCCACCGGTATTGATGAGATGGAGATCCAGGATGGCGACTCCACCACCCTCTACGATCTTCAGGGTCGTCGCAGCTCCGGCAAGGGTATCCATGTCGATTCCGGTAGCCGCAAACTGATCCTGCGCCACTGATTCTCAATCACTATCGGCATTCAAATCTCTCGAAGTTTAGATAACTTCAATAGTTAAGACTTCAAAAAGATAAATAGGAAATAAAATTTCACTTTTTTTGGTGGTTAATAAAATTGATATTATATTTGCACTATCCTTAGCAGAAGCTCACATACGTGGGGCTGTGGAGGGGAGAGCGAAAGAGATCGCTCCGAAATTTTAATTACAGGCGTTTACTGACGTCTTATTCTTGACAGCTTAGAATCTCGCAAATTCATGATCTCAGTCAGGAATAGGCAACGGTAGATGTTCATGGTGATGTATCCATATCCATTGGGCTTGGTATCTCGTGATATCAGGCCTGTGGATACTACATACATGCGTGGGCTTCTGCGTTGTCCGTTCTACTGAGATAGGCATGCGAGAGCCTTAGGCTGTGGGACGGACAACAGTAAGGACTCCCACGCTTTTTTATTTAATCATTTGAAAACTCTTTATTTCTGTAAGGGAGCCACAGATTATAAATCTAACTGACCCCTTGAAATGAAGAGATTTTTTTTATTTCTGATAGCGGCTCTTATTACGTTTGGTACCGCTATTGCTAAAGACCCGGAGGTTACGGAGGTAGCACTTGTCGGTGAAGGTGTGGGTAACGGAGGTCGTCCGATTGTTCTTGTTACATGTGCTGCAAAGAAGGCCGATAAGGTTACGGATCAGGATATCCGCCGCTGTGCTCTCCGCGGGATCCTTTTCAGAGGCTATGCCGATAAATCTAATACCACTTCTTATGATGCCTCTACATCTCATCCGGCACTCCTGACACCGGATCAGGAAGCAGGCCATGCCGACTATTTTAATGATTTTTTTGCAAATGATGCATATAATGCCTATGTCGATATCATTCCCGATAATCGTAAGGTGATGAAAGCCGGTAAAGTCTATCATGTCACTCAGGCAGTTCAGGTAAATGTTCCGGGACTAAGAAAGAAACTTGAGAAAGATGGTATAATTCGTTCTCTTAAATCAGGATGGTAACACCATGTTTGGATATCCCATCTTTCATCAATGAGTGAAATCATATCATGGGTGTCCGAGCACTTACAAATTAATATCATGCTACATAAAATCTTTTGTGCGGGATTATTACTTGGAACCGCCCTATGCGTGAACGCCCAGGAAAACCGTGTGAACCGTATTCCCGAAGTAACTCCTGATTCCAACCAGACACGCTATGAAGAATTTGATAAGGGTTTCTGGTGGTCGGCCGAGGCATTGGGTGGATATTCCACCCGTATCTACGGCCATAATATGGGAATGGCTGAACTGGATGTAACAGCCGGTTACCGTTTCAGTGAATATATCAAGGTAGGCTTGGGACTCGGAGCGCGCTATTACATCAATCAGGATCATGTGCGTCGCTATTCTTCGGCATGGGGAATGCCGATATTTGTCGCCGCCCGTGGTAATTTCGTGCCGGGTAAGTATCGGTTTGTCACTCCCTATTGGGGAATGGAATTCGGAGGAAGTGTGCGTGACGGGGTAATGTTGCGTCCGACAATCGGATTGCATATAGGCGATCCGAGAAGTGCGTTCACCATCGGTCTCTCCTATATGGGTCAGAGCCTTGCAACCTACAATTTTGAAGGTCATGACGCCACGCATTTCACAAGCTTCTTCTGTCTGCGACTGGGTTACGAATTCTAATAAACAATACATTAAGGAAAAGCGATGCTCATGAAAAAGCAAACATTGATATTAGGCTTGATATGCTTATGTGGTCTGGGAATAGGTTCCTGTTCTAAGTATACTACTCAAGTATCAAAAAGTTCGGCATACACCAACTATGAGACTGTATGTCTTGGTGCAGGACATAACGGGATGCAGACTTTGCGTGTCTGGGGTAGGGGTGCCACAGAGGGTGCCGCTATAGAGCAGGCAATGAAAAATGCTCTCTATGATGTGATATTCAAGGGGACCAGCGGGAGCGGGGAATGCCACCAGCGGGCGTTGGTGACAGAGGTCAATGCACGTGAGCGTTATAACGAATACTTCACACCCTTTTTCGCAGATGGCGGCGAATATCAGAAATTCGTACACGAGGAGAAGGGCGGGAAAGCAAGCCGTCTGCAGGCGAAGGGCGGTTCGCTGATGGGATATGGCATTGTCGTGACAGTGAATCGCGAGGCATTACGTCAGCAATTGATCAACGACGGCGTGCTCTCCGCTCATTAGAGCCCATGTCTGGTATACTCGGCAATCAATTTACAGATACACTCTAACTTAAAGATAATCTAACCAATGCATATGAAAACATTTACAAAAATTTTAATTTCCGCCTCTTGCCTGATAAGCACAATCGGGGCGATGGCGGCTCCTCCGAAACTGATGATCCTACCGGATAAAACATGGTGTATGGAGAAGGGATATGTCACAGAAACTCAGCGTAACGGTAAGCCGGTGGTACGTGAAGATTACGATAAGGCTTTAATCGATAAGGATTTCCAGAATGTTTCTCTGGCCATAAAGCAGATTATGGCCGAAAGAGGATTCCCGATGGTGGATGCCCTTGCGCAGATGGAGGCCGATGATGAAGATGAGATGCTTGATGAGGCCTTTGAGGGGGCGGAAAGTGGATCAGCGGCTGCTACAAATGCTTATGATGAGATTCTCAAACGGGCAAAACCTGATATCACCCTTAAATTAGGATGGGACGGCTCTGCATTTGGAACCACTTATAATATGAATTATCGTCTGGAGGCGGTGGATTCTTATTCGAATAAGTCGGTAGCTCCTATCGCCGGCTCCACGGGTGATATGCGGCGTTCCGTGCCATTGGCCGCAGCGCTTAAGCAGACTGCCAAAAACAATATGGATCAGTTTTGTGTCACTCTCAACGATTATTTCCAGGATCTTCAGGACAATGGCCGGGAGATACGTCTGGATGTGAGAATTCTTGACAATGGTGATGGCACGACCATGAACTCCGAATTCGGAGGAAAGGAATTAGGGGATATCATCTATGAGTGGGTATCGGATAATACTGTGAATCATCAGTTCACTCAGCGCGCGGGTCGTCAGAGAAATATGCAGCGGTATGACCAGGTGCGTATTCCGATGTTTGATTCTGCCGGAAAGCCTCAGGATGCAGCCCGTTGGGTGAATGGCCTGCGTCAGCATCTGAATAGTCTCGGCCTTAAGTCGGAGAATGCCTCATCCGGCATAGGAGCTGCAAGAATTTATATTGGGGAGAAGTAAGTCTCTTACGCATCAATTAATTTTGAATACTTGTTTATGAAACTATTCAGATATTTCGGGTCTTTGCTGTTGGCAGTGGTGGGCTGTGCCACAGCTTCGGCCGATTGTGATATAGCAATAGGGCTGGCTCCCTTCATTACTGAGGGTGACAATGTTGGCCCCGGTGTAGAGAAAAAATTGCAGACCAAGCTTAAGACAGCTCTTGCACATTCAGGCGTAGCGGCCGGAGAATATGATAATCAGTTTTTTCTGATCGGCCGCTTTGATGAGGACTATAGCAATGAAGCCGGAGGTGCCGGAGGGCGGGTATTGGTAAAGACTAACCTTCAATTGGCAATCTGTGATGGAAATAATCAGAAGGTGTTTGCAATCGCCAATTTCCCGCTAAAGGGAGTAGGCGCCACCAACGAGCAGGCGATTACTCGTGCACTGGGATCTCTGAATACCAATAATCAGGAATTTATCAATTTCGTTGATAATGCCAAAAAGAAGATTATTGATTATTTCGATTCTAATTATCAGACCTATCTGCAGAAGGCTCAAAGTGCCATGTCGCAGAGAAATTATGATGAGGCCTTGTATTGGTCAAGCTCCATTCCGGAGTGTAGCCGCGGCTATACACAGGCTTCTGCATTGATGCAGAAGGTGATTTTGGGGCGTATCAACTACGAGGGATCGCAGCTTCTCGCCAAAGCGGAGGCTGAATGGGCAGCCAATCCTACAGATCAGGGAGCTTCTGCAGCATATGCTTATATTCAGCAAATTGACCCGTCGTCGAGCTCTTATGCTGCTGCAAAGGCACTGGGCCAGAAAATGGCCACTTCAGTGAAAGCGGATTATGACTTTGAAACAAAGGAGAAGTATCGCAATGCCGTCGAATTGGAGAAAACCCGCATCAAAGCAGCTCGCGATGCTGCTGTGGCATGGGCTAAGAATCAGCCAAAGACAATCGTACGACACCATTGGATTGTATGGCGATGATTTTCAGAATCATAATTTAAGTAGTTACTAAAGAATTCATACTTATAACTAATCCTAAAATCTCGCAATGAAATTTAGAAGTTTTTTATTTGCAGGCCTTGGTATGGCATTGACACTTGCCTCGGCTTCTTCTGCCTTTGCGCAGGATAAGAAGTTTATGAGAAGTTCGATCTATTCGATTCTCGTCAACTCAAAAGATCAGAATACTCGTCTCGATCAGGAGGCTAAGACCTCGGATGCAGAGGGTTATGCTGAGGCGATCAAGGCCTCCGGTCTCTCATCATTAGGTGAGATTCCCGGCATGGCATTCCCAAAGCTTACTATCCCGGAGCAGTTTAATGATCACAATCTCAATATTGTCGTAGTAGATTTCGATGCTCTTGCGAATGGTATATCTGAAGAAGATGCCGCAGCGGCACGCCCTAAGTCCGGAGGTGCAGGCAAGTTCCTTAAGGCAGCCGCAGCAGACGCTGTGGGACCGAACTCCTCAATGGTGCGTGTAGAGAAGGTGGATGATTATATGCATGCCGTTCTCAACAAGTTCTTCGAACAGAATAATACGGCTCCTATGATGGTGGCCAAGTGGTACGACTATGATCCTAACCGCAAACCTCAATTTGATGAGGCTGTGATTATGGAGCGTGGTCTGGATAATGCATCCGCAGCTGAATTAGCTAAGGCAGCCGGCAATGATGATGCGAAATCCATGCTCTCCGCTCAGGGTTTCGACTTAATGAATAATACCTATGTTGTAGCCACAAATCTCCGTTTCCGTAACAATAAGGCATTGGCAAAGGAAATATCCGATCTGGCTGCGGGTGCAGTTGCGTCTGGTGCTGCGGCAGCCGGTGGCGGCGCGCTTGGCGGATTGGCTGCAATGGGCGCTCAGAAAGCAGCAGAGGCAGCGGCTAACGCTCTTCTTAAGGATATGTATTCAGTCACTGCTGTTACTAACCTTTATAAGTTGGTATGGAATGATGAGATTGCAGATCAGTTGGCTGATAAGGTGCTCTATAATGAGAATGCCACTATTGAGGATCTTCTCAACTCAGGTGTATGCAAACTTGAGTATGTAGGCCAGACCAAGGCTCGCTCAGGCGTTAAGAAAGATAAGACTAAAACACTTTCTGAACTTGCTGAGTCTGCTACAGGTCGTGCGATTGATAAAGCTCTTGCCAAGCTCCAGGTAGAGCACGAGGGCTTCCGTACAGTAGTTCCGGTGTCTAAGTGTGACAATGGTTTCATCTATGCCAAGATGGGTACTAAGGAAGGTATCGGCGAGGGTGATGAGTTTGAGATCCTCGAGCAGTATCTTGACAAAAATAATAAGATTGGCTATAAGAAGGTTGGCTCATCGAAAGTTGAGAAGGGTAGTATATGGTTCAATACCATCGGTGCTGATGAGTTAATTGCCAATGCTGATGAGAAAGAGGCTGAGGCTATGAAGGCAGCGCAGGCTCTTGATTATACTAAGCTCAAAGGTCCTAAAAAGGATTTCTCCGGTTATTACCTTCGTCTAAGCAAGAAAAAAGCAAAGATTCAGGATTAATATTAGCTCCTGAAAATCATAGTTCTTCATAATCCTATGTTATAGTGTCCCGGTCAGTGATGAATCGGGACACTCTCTTTTCTGCTCTCGTCTTTGCTCCACGCCCACAGATAGTGTCGATCTCCGGTGTTTTTTCCTATCTAAACCATCCGGTTAAATATACTGTTATAACGTTAAAAAATTATTGCTGTCCGATAAAAGTTTTAGAGACAGAAAAAATTAGGACTGATTCCATTTGCAGGAGTCAGTCCTTTTTGGTTATTTAGCTGTCGCCAAACAAGTATCAATAACCATGCGCAAA
>JAAVFV010000011.1 GCA_014800525.1 Bacteroidales bacterium
AGAATAAAAAAATCTGTGTTCATCTGTGAAGCCCATCTGTGTGAATCTGTGATTCCCTTATGGAGCCGATGATAATATTAAAATCACATATGATTCACAGCTGGCCTTCACAGATTCTAGCAGATTATCTGTGATAGGATCAAGAGGAAAAAATCTGTGTTCATCTGTGAAGATCATCTGTGTGAATCTGTGATTCCTTTATGGAGCCGATGATTATATTAAAATCACAGATGATTCACAGATAGCTTTCACAGATGGCTCGCAGATTATCTGTGATAGGATCAAGAGGAAAAAATCTGTGTTCATCTGTGAAGCCCATCTGTGTGAATCTGTGATTCCTTTATGGAGCCGGTGATATCATATTGATCTCGCAGATTAGGGTAGATTATTTGAGATCGGATTATTAAAATAAAAAATGTAGACTCCTGTGGTATCAGAGAAAAGTTTTGTATTTTTGCTGGAGAGTAAATCCTGATTCATATGACACATGAGCAATTGATAAAACTAACGCATGATGTGATTGGAGCTGCCTTCGAGATTAAGAGAATTTTAGGCTCCCACCTATACGAAAGAACCTACGAAGAAGCAATGAAAATAGAACTAAAGGATTTAGGTTATATATGCGAAAGTCAGGTTCAATTGCCGGTCTTGTATAAAGGACATGAAATTCAGAATGCATATAGAATTGACTTATTAGTTGAGGGAATTCTTCCGCTTGAATTAAAAGCGCTCCCCTATATGGGGGCCAATGAAGTCAGCCAGATTCTCTCGTACCTTACTTTTGGAAACTTTTTATTGGGCTATCTCATAAATTTTCATGCCTCAGATATGAAACCCCGTGTTTTGCCCAAAGATGACAGTCTACTATATTCAGGCATCTACCGGGTGATTAGTCCCCGGAGTTTCATTACACTTCCTTTAGCATAAATTATCGCAGATAATCGAGATAGGATTAAGAATAAAAAAATCTGTGTTCATCTGTGAAGCCCATCTGTGTGAATCTGTGATTCCTTTTTGGGCCTGATGATTATATTAAAATCACAGATGATTCACAGATGTCTCGCAGATTATTGAGATAGGATTAAGAATAAAAATCTGTGTTCATCTGTGAAGATCATCTGTGTGAATCTGTGATTCCCTTATGGAGCCGATGATTGTATTGAAATCACAGATGAGTCAGAGATGGCTATCACAGATTTCCGCAGATTTTTTAGGCCGGAGCGGCATAAAAATGAGGGTAAGGGAATATTTTTTGAGGGGGATGGAAATTTTTTTTGCGGAGTAAGAAAATTTTTTATAATGATAAATATCTGATAATCAGTAGAATAAAGAGGGGTATGGAATTTTTCGCGAAAAAAATCTTCATTTTTCGCGAATTTTTTCTCAAATTATTTGCACAGTAATTTTTTTCGTATTATCTTTGCATCGCAAAAGGGAACAAAACCGGTTCTCTGAAGCCAAACCTACGGAAAAGCACACGCCCTACAACTGACCAATCTCCCTTAAGATTATCATTGTTACGACGTAAAACTTTCCACCAAAGTAAAACCATAACCTTCATCGCGCTTACGAGTGATAGACTCGGAGTCAACCTTGGGAGCGAAGCTCCAAAACCCAATACTCATGACAAGGCCCGCAATTCTTGTGACCATACTTGCCGCTGCGGCGCTCTGCGCCCCTAAGGCCTCAGCCGGAGATGATGTGGCTCTCAAAACCAACCTCATCTACGATGCGACCCTCAGTCCCGACCTCGCTATCGAGTTTGGTCTTGCTCCCAAATGGAGTCTCGACATCGATGCACATGTCAATGCCTGGACTGTCAGCGGCCATCGCTGGCGCCATTGGATGGTGATGCCGGAAGCCCGCTACTGGCTCTGCTCGCGATTCGCCGGCCACTTCTTCGGTCTTCATGTCTTCGGCGGACAATTCAATGTCGGAAATATGAAAGACAGCTGGAGCTGGGTAATGGGACAGTTCAAGGATCTCTCCACCCACCGCTATCAGGGCTGGATGGGAGGCGCAGGTTTAGCCTACGGCTACTCCTGGGTGCTCGGAAAGCACTGGAACCTTGAAGCGGAACTCGGTGTCGGATGGGCTTACACCAAATCTGATGTCTATCCCTGCGCTGATTGCGGTGATATTCAGCAGAAAGGAAAAGTGCACAACTATTTCGGTCTTACAAAGACCGCCCTCAGTATAGTCTATATATTCTAATCCGCATAAATCCCCCTAAGCAATGATGCAGAATGCATTCCTGAAATCGGCACTCATCGCCGGCGCCGCAGCGGCTGCTCTCGCAGCTAATGCCGAAGCCAAGGGCGCGATTAATGTGAGCGACCTCGATATAGACCGCAATGGTAAGAAGGTGAATATCTCGATGAACCTCGATGCCTCTTCCCTTCGACTCCCCACCAACCGCGAGATCCGTTATACTCCGATGCTCGTCAACGGAGCGGACACGGTGAAGTTCAAGAGCTTCTCTATCGCCGGCCACAATAGATACTACACCGGTATTCGCGCCGACGGTGATAAAAACTGGCTGATGAAGGCCGGTAGCCTCAAGCAGCCTTTCGCCTATGCGGTTCAGACCCCATGGCAGGACTGGATGGAGACAGCCCGCTTCGAGATCGCTCGCGAGGAATGCGGATGCTGTGGCAAGGATCTCCCCGAGGATAAGCAGCCCGGGCCCGCTCCTATCGCTCAGCTCGACTATACACCCCGCGCTTTCACTGAGTTGACATTTCCTTACATCACTCCGAAAGCCGAGGCAGTGAAAATCCGGCAGATAAGCGCGAGAGCTTATGTGGATTTTCCGGTAAATGTAACCAAAATTAACCCCGATTATAGAAGAAACCCCCAGGAGCTCGCGAAAATCCGCGCTACAATCGATTCGGTTCGGGCCGATAAGAATGTATCGATCACCGGTATAGCAATCAAGGGCTTCGCTTCTCCCGAAGGCAGCTACGCGCAGAACGCCAAGCTCGCTCAGGGACGCACCCGGGCACTCGCCGAATATGTCCGCAGCCTCTATCAGATGCGTCGGGATATGATGCAGACAAGCTTTGATCCCGAGGACTGGGCCGGACTTAAGGAATTTGTGGCCTCGGAAGAGGGTGGAAAGGTGCTGAGAAACAGAGGAGCACTTCTCGATTTGATTGAGAATCCCGCATATCAGGGACGCGACGACGAACGCGAGGCACTGATCCGCACCCGTTTCCCCGAAGATTATAAATATCTTCTCGCTAATGTATATCCCGGGTTACGTCATTCCGACTATGCCGTGAAATTCAGCGTAAAAAGCTTCACGGATCCCGAAGAGATTATAAAAATGATGAAGACGGCGCCGCAGAATCTCTCCCTTCAGGAGTTGTTTGTGGCAGCCAGAAGCCAGAAGCCGGGCTCACCGCTTTATAACGAAGCGTTTGAGATTGCCGTAAGGATGTATCCTGACGATCCGGTAGCGAATCTGAATGCCGGAATCGCGGCGCTGGAGGCGGGCGAGTATAGCCGTGCCGAGCGCTACCTCGATAAGGCCGGCGATACGCCGGAGGCGCGTTATTCGCGAGCTATTCTGCTTGCCCTCGAGGGCGACAAGGCAGCGGCGTTGCAGACTCTCCGCAAGATCAAGGGCTACGCTCCGGCGGAGAAGAGCGCGAAGCAGCTCGAAGAGTTGCTCGATACCAACGGCTCCTACTTCACTCAGATCGCAGATCAGTTCTAAGGGATTGGTTTGCAACCGATTAAAGAAAAAAGAAAAAATAACTAATAACTAACAAAACAAAATCTTTCACAACAACATGAAAAAGATTTATGGATTTGCGTTTGCATCTGCAGCAATGATGCTCGCAAGCTGCTCCAGCGACGAACCTATCAACAACGGTAACCAGATTGCAGAAGGCAATCAGTACATGGCCCTCAGCATCCTCGGTGGCAACGGTACTCGTGCTATCGGTGGCTATGATGACAATAAGCTTAAAGACGGCGAGGGTGATGTAAGCAGCGTAACAGTCCTTCTGTTCGACAATAACGGTAATCAGACTCAGGCTCCCCAGCGTTTGACACCCAACTTCACCGCATCTGATGAAACTGGTATCGAGAAGGTATCCGAGGCTGTTATCGTGGTAGAGAATGGTGCTGAGATCCCCAGCCAGATTATGGTAATCTGCAATGAGCCTGAAGCAAGCGCGAACTATACTCAGATTGTTAAAAACAACACCCTGACTGATGTTCAGGCTATCGCCAAGAACTTCAACTATGCAACAAAGGGTGCATTCGTAATGTCAAACGCTCAGACTGCTAACGGTCCCGTTGCTACTCCTATCACTGATGCCAATATCAAGACATCTGAGAGTGAGGCTAAGGCATCTCCTGTAGAAGTGTACGTAGAGCGTGTGCTTGCTCGCGTGGATGTTACTGTGCAGGACGGTGGTGTGGATGTTTCCAACAACAAGATCACTATGGCTGATGGTACAGAGCAGACTCTTACTGTAAAAATCAATGGTCTCGGCCTTTCCTATATACCTACTGAGTCTAACCTCATCAAGAATGTAGGTACACAGATCTTTGACTGGGCTCTTGATACTCACCGTTATGATTGGGCTTCCACAAATCTTTCTTGGAATAGCAATACCAACTATGGTAACTTCGATATGATGAACTGGTATGAGTACGATGCTAACGGTTGGAACTCAATCTATGTTCAGGAGAATACCTCCAACGCTATGACAGAGACCAAGAAAACCACAATGCTTCTTCTTGCTGCTACTCTTGGTGTAGGTGAAGGTGATAACTTCAAGAGCATTTCTCTTGCAAGTCTCCGTGGTGGTTACTATACTGAAGAGAATGCTCTCGGTAAGCTCGCAGAATTCCTCTACAATGCCGGATTTAAGGCTGAGGATGGAGCTTCTCTCAATCCTAGTGTCCTCTCTTGGGTAAGCTCTACTGACCGTGAGGATCTCGGTAACAGATATACTACATATGCAGTAGTTGCTGCCGATACTAAGCTTCATGGAGAAAAGACTGTAGCAGAGGCTAACGAATATCTCAAGTCCTCGATGAACCAGGTTAAGCTCTGGAAGGATGGCGCTACTTACTACTACATCCCAGTTGAGCATAATGTAAATGAGGGAGTTACTTACAACGGTATCGTTCGTAACTTCATCTACGACTACGAGATCAATACTATCAAAGGTCTCGGTACTCCGGTAGTATATCCTGGTGATGACATCATTCCCGAGGATCCCGAGCCGGACAATGACTACAAGATCGCTGCTCAGGTTAAGACTCTGAAGTGGAAGGTTGTTAAGAAGCATGGTAACTTCGGTAAGTAATCCGACTTCAAGAACATACAAGCAAAAAATAGAATCCGTTCGCGGACGCGATGCCGCGCCTGCGAGCGGATTTACCTTTTAAGGGCCGCGGAGCCTGACCGCTCCCCGGCTCACTAACTAAAATTTTTCCTTAATCTCCTATCCTTTCCGGGAGTGATACCCCGCAGAGGAACTAACTAACTCATGATTCTAAAATGTTAACGTCCCGTTCTTTTCTTAATTTATGCGCTGCCGGTGCTCTCTCCTTGAGTGCCCTTTCTCTTGTTTCATGCGATGGCAGCGGTATCTATGAAGACCTTAGTCCTTGCGAGACAGCACACAAAATCACCTTCAACTTCGACTATAACATGAGCTTCGCTGAAGGTTTTAAGAATAATGTCCATTCAGTGGCTATATATGGCTTCGATAAGCAGACCGGCCTTCTCGAGTTCGTGCTTACCGAGCGCGGCGACAAACTCGCTCAGGATGGCTTCGCTCTCGATCTTGATGGAGTTGCACCCGGTGATTACGATATTGTGTCATGGTGTGGTATGGATAACAGCCTCACTGGTACGCATGAGGAAAATTTCCGTCTGTCTGACCCTGTCGTTGGCGAAACCACCCGTGATGAGCTTATCTGCCGTCTCGAACGTGATATCCAGCAGGATGGCTCCCACCATTTCGAAGGCGAGATGTACGACCTCTTCTATGGTAAGGTTGCAGAGGTGAAGATTCATGAGCCTAATGAGACTCCCGGTGAGGTCCATACCTATAATGTTCCTCTTAAGAAGAATACCAATGGTGTATGGCTGATTCTCCAGCAGCTTTCCGGCGACAATATGGAGGCGGGAGAGTTCACTTACACAATCACCGACAATAACGGTACGATGAATGCCGATAATGAGGTAGATGGTACAGCACCGAAGATCACCTTCCATCCCTTCGAAGTGAGAGAGGCTGAGGCCGAACTCGGAGCAGATGAGTATCCAAATATCTCGACCAAGGGATTTACAATGCCGGTGAATCGTCCTCAGTTTATCGAACCGGGCCAGAAGAAGACCCGTGCCCAGATCACCAACAGATGCGCCGTGGCTCACTTCACAATTCCACGTCTGATGACCGACCACCGCTCAATCCTCACCATCTATAACGATAAGCAGGAGATGGTCTGCCAGGTTCCTCTGCAGCCATATGCGCTTCTTACCAAATATAAGGTGCAGGATGATCAGGAATTCCTCGACCGTCAGGACGACTACCGATTCACCTTCTTCCTCGATGAGAATAAGAAATGGGTCAGCAGCTCAATCATCGTTAACTCCTGGAAAATAAAGGTTAACCAGGGTGGCTTCGGAAATTAATCTCTTCTCAAAAACTCTCTCCTCTAACCTACCTGCGCAATGAAACGAACGAATTTACACCATATACTTAAGAGCGGCTTCGCGTCGCTGCTCCTTTTGGCCGGGAGTCCGCTACTCTCCTCCTGTAGCTCCGACGAAATGCCGGACACTCCGGTATCGGATGGCCAGACCGTGGGCTTCACCATTGCCGTGCCCCGCGTAAACCCCTACGGAACCCGCGCCGGCAACGGTACATGGGGTGATGATTACACTCCTGATGATCAGGGTACTCCGTTTGAAAATGATATCAAGTCGCTGATGCCATCGCTCTATCTCGTGGATGGGGACAATATTATTCCGGCTGGTTCTATTTATGTAAATCCGGATGATATAACTTTGGCTAAAATAGATAGCAAATCTTATTATTATTATATCAAAGGTTCCCTATTTACCAACCTCACAGCAACTGAACTTAATAACGGCAAGTTCCGTTTGATGGTGGAGGCGAATACAGAGAGCACTCATTCGTGGATGCCGAACAGAAAATATTGGATGCTCGGAACCCAGGAGCAACTGAAGGATAAAGGCATTCCTATGTGGGGTGTGGCAGAAGCTAACTTTACAGGTGTAGGTTCAACGAATGAAAACGGAAACACAACTCCAACTATTGTAATACATCCTTCGGAAACTGATACCGATAAGACTGCAACAGTGTCTCTCCTGCGAGCTGCTGCCAAAGTAACTGTGAAGGTTGATGCTGATCTAAGTGACCGTCAGGTTGTTCTTAACAGTCTTACGCTAAATACCGCAGCCGAACAAGGATATATATATCCTGATGCCTGGAATTCTGTGCCTAATACAGAAAATCTGAGATTTGACGCTACTTTCAATCCCTTTGAAGATCTAAATAATCTGAGTAGCTTTGAAGTAGAAAATCCCGATGATGTTCCTACCGAAATTTCCTTCTATCTGGCTGAAACTCCGAATGTGGCCCATGAGAATGTGGCGGAGGAATTAAAGCTTACTGTGGATTACGAACGTGACAATGTGGCGGAAGCAAAGCAGGGTAATCTATATTTTACAACTTCCGATGATGCTACTCTTCCGAGTGTCTCTACCTCCGGGGTGAGTGACATTGATATCACACGCAATCACATCTACGAATTCACCATTACCGGTGTTGCCGATAGTTTCAAGCCTGAGGTTAAGCTCTGTGTCAAGAAGTGGGCTCACGAGAAGGTGAATGTCGACCTTTGATTTAGAAATGAAATTCAAGATGAGTTAGACTCCTTTCTGAATCAAGAAAAAACAAAACAAAATTTGAAAAACTTAGTCGCTGACTAACCATACTGATGAAAAAGTTTAGTTTCCCAATATTACTCCTCTTCGCAACGCTCCTGGGCCTCGGCTTCGGGAGCTGTTCCGACGACTTAGACTATCGCCCGAATCCGGTGGAGGAATTTGATGGCGTCACTATCTCCATCCCCAACCCCGGTATGCTCCGCACCCGCGCCGCCGATGAGGCCGGTATCAAGCCTGAGGAAGGCAAGATTTCCGATCTCCAGATCCTACTCTTCGAGGCCGGCTCCGGAAATCTTTATAAGAAGATTCCGGTGGCTGTGGAGTCGCTGCCCGAGCATGAGAATACCAATCTTATTAAACTTGAATATGACGACCTGTTAGGCCAGGGCGTAAGCTCAAAGGCTTTCAAGGTGTATGTGGCAGCCAACCTGCCCTCATATCTCTCTGACGAGGATAAGGCGAAATTTGCCGGCACCGGTTTCACCGAAAGCGATTTCCTTGCTTTCAAGGCTGATTTCAAGAATGGAGAGAGCGGCTATAAGCTCAATTCCGCTTATGTCGGCGCCAACGGCCTTCCGATGGCTGCACTCCATGATAACCTCATGTTCAATGATCAGCAGATCTCCAACGGAGTGGCAATCACCATCGAGCGCGGTAAGAAAGCTTCGATCCATGCCGATTTGGCATTCCTCGTGGCTAAAGTACGCCTCAATGTCTTCTTCGATAATGGCAACGATACATCCGATAACGGCGGATTTTCAAAAGATATTTTCACTGACAATAACTTCCTTAACTTCAACGGCTCAGCAATCAGCATCGCTGAGGTTCTGAACAAGACTCAGGTGGTAGGTCTCAGTGAGGATGCTAAGGCTAATCTGAATCTTGATGGATTCAGCTTCTCGGCCCGCGAGTATCCCTCGATGGATGTTGCGACATATCCTGCCGATGATAATCAGATCAATCAGGATCTCGGCGAGGGAAACATCAAAAATGGACAGAACCGCCGCGCATGGCAGACCACAATCTATCTTCCCGAGCAGAAGGAGGGAATCGAGATGACTCTCGCCGCTCTTGCCGAGGATAGCAATGGCGAGAAGAGGGGTGATCTCGAATATAAGCTTAATCTTATCCCGACAGTAGGGGAGGGGACAGCCGCAGCCACCGGCTCGAAGCCGATCAAGCGTGCCACGGCATATGATGTCACAGTCCGCATCCTTGGAGCGCAGACTCTCAAGGCAGAAAAAATCAATGTAGAGCCCTGGACCCTCGATCAGCTCACATATGTGCTTCAGGGCCCGGTGTATCTGCATATCGATCATACACGTATCGAGAACCTTGCCTCCGGCGAGCGTTTCGGAATCTGGTATGACACAAATGTCAGCGACAACGACCTGAAGGGTATCTCTCCGCAGGTGACAGTGAATGGCAAGGAGGTTGATCTCTTCGTATTTGAAAAAAACGAGACAAGAGACACTCTCTATGTCAGCCTTAACTCCGCAATCAAGAGCTCCGACTTCCAGTCGGTTCGCGATCAGTTGGATAAGAGTGCTGAAAAGAAATTCTTCCATATCCAGGCTCGTACGCTCTATAAGACCGTGCAGGTTGATCCGATTGTCCTCACACGTTCGTTTGAGGTGTATCCCACCACATTCGCAGTCGATGTCCGCGAGTTGATGAACTCCGGAAAGATGGACCAGGAATATTACTACTTCACGGTAAAGACTAACATCGATAAATTCTCAATCTCAAAGAATACATGGGCGAGCTTGTCTGATGGTCCGCTGATTTTGGAATATCAGGATGCCGAGAATCCGGATGTGTATCATAAGGTGGATCTGAGTAATACCACTGATATTAATATGGAGCCCTTTACCTCGGGTGTGGTTAACTTCCGTATCACCGCGAAGGATATCAACGCCGGACTGGATCTCTACAAGAAAACCACCTCCCAGACCTTCAGTCTGAAGCCTGACAACACGGGCGCTACTGGTAGCGAAATTCTTGGCACGAAAGTTGTTACAGTAAGGGTGATACCTATGAATGACAACTATGTGATCCATTTCCGCACGCCCTACGGATGGAACGACCTGCACTGCTACGCTTACCAGCCCCTTGTAATCCCGATGTCGTATACCGGTACCGATAAGAATGGTACCAAAATAGCCGGCCGCGTTGTGGGCAGTATGTACCGCGATGATGATCCCGATCAAGGCTTAAGAGGCAAATATGATGGTAATGCCTGCAATGAATATATCTTCACAGGAAAAATGGCTTTCAAGGGCTGGGATGTAGCAGCCAATAAGGAATGCCTGGAACATAAGGAGGATATTGAGCTCGGTGGCGCCGGTTTTGTGAATATTACGCGATGGTCTAAAAGTGGCACTGATTATGGAGCATGGGATAACTCAAATCCCCAGCGATTCAATACCGGCGATGATTATGATTTCATGATGCCGTATAGAGGCAGCATGTATTGCGGAAAATGTAAAACCGGAGATTATGCCAACGGAAATGTATGCAGTATGGAATCGGAGGGAGATGGCTGGTGGAAGATTACCCTTCCGGCAGTAGCCACTCCGGGACAGACATTCATGATCTTCACCGCCGCTCATGGCTGGAATGATACCCAGCGTTATCCGGGAAATAAACAGGTAGGTCTTCCTCTTCCGGATTACCCTTCACGCGAGGCCTGGATTGATTATGGCTCAGGCATGAAATCATTCACTTCCGAGAATCTCCAGGAGACCGGCGGTGGTGGCGGCGACGGCGAAGATCCGAATTATAAAACTCTTCGCCTCCGATGGATACATGAGACATCTCCCGGTATTGCTCGTAAAGATGTTCAGTTTGCTTATATTCCTGATAATTCTAAGGATGCAAGTGGAAATAGTATCAGATTAACTAAAAATGAGAATGGTACTGCCGATTCTTCCTATGATTATGCTGGTACAAAGGAATCTGGCAATTACAGTTATATTGACTTCAAAGTACCAACCAATCAGGATGGATATGGAATGAAGATCTGGTTCTTCTGGCGCGATGGCAACGCATATAATGCTAAGCTTAAGGCTATTACTATTAGTAGCTTCCAGCTGAATAGCTCTACCGGCCGATACGAATATACTGTAGACAATTTTAACTAATAAGATTGTAGGATTACTAATAACCCTATAAAGATGTTCAAGAAACTCTTCACATATATGGCTTTGATGATGTCGCTCGCTTCCTGTAGCGACGACATCTTCACTGCCCCCGATTCCGAGCTTCTGCCCGAGGATGGCAAGGTCTCCGTCACTCTCTCCGTGCCGGAAATGACTGAAGTCGGTACACGCGCTTTCTCCGAGACCGATATCTCCGATCTCACCATGCTTGTGTTTGACGGAGGTAAGCTGGCCCAGATCGAGCCTAATGTCTCATTCACCCAAATTGAGGGTCAGAAGGCTTATAATTTCGATTTCACAATCGATGAGGGCCTTCGCCGTAAGAAGGACCTCGAGTTTGTGGCGCTCGCTAATACAGGCAGCAATGGCTCGGGATTCTCTAAGAATGACAATATCGACAGATATCGCGATCAGTCGAATAATGATGTGATCAGGACTGCGGATGGACTCGTGATGTCGGGAAAGATCTCCCTGCAGGATCTTCTGAAGTTTAATTCCATCAGCATGATCCGCTCTGCCGCTAAAGTTACGGTGGCTGCCGCTCAGCTCGATGCTTCGGGAAAGGTGCAGAAGGATAGTGAGGGGAACATCATTATAAAGCCCGGGGTGGAGTATCCGATTGCCGTGTATGGCACTGCAGTTAAGTCGCCTCTCTTTGCGGGCGCTTACACTAAGACCGCTACCTCGGAGAAACCGAATTCATGGCCCAACGAGCCTGCTGTCGGAGATGTCTATGTGCATCCCTCTCAGAATACAGGCACGTATCAGACCAACTGCTATGTGATTCTGAAAGTGCCTTACAATGGTACTGAGTATTTTTACCGTGTCGATTTCCGCAACGCGGATGGCTATATGGATCTTCTTCCCAACCATCACTATCAGTTTGTGATCAAGGGAGAGCCCAAGGGGCCCGGCTTCAGCACCATGAAGGAGGCCGCTGCCAGCCCCACGCCGATGGATAATGAATGGGTGGAGATCCACGACCATGCGCCGGTGATCTACAATATGGTTACCGACGGTCAGCGCGAACTCGGTGTGTCGCATAATGTATTCTTCAGCGGCGAGCCGGGTGGAACAGCCAAGCTCCGCGTGAAGCTTTATTCCAAGGTTGATGCCAATGAAGAGACTCTCCTTTCCAAGGATAACTTCTCCAAGGCTTCCTACATCACATTGGATAAGATTGAGAAACTGGAGGTCAACGATTCCATCTGGTCGTATCCCGTTTCCGATTCCGATACCAAGGGAACAGTATATGACGTGACTCTTAAATTCGAGAATACTGCCAATACCGGTCAGCTTGAGAGCGAGGTTCGTGTCACTTGGATGGGGCTTGTCCGTGAGATTCCCGTGATCTGGGACCGTACATTCGATGCTTCCAAGCTTGTGAAATCTGCTAAGCTGGAGGTTTTCTATAATGGCATCACTACCACCGACAATGATTATTTTGGCCTTCTTGCCAATCGTGTGAATGGTGTGTCGGAAGAGGCTAATAACGGTAGTCCCCGTAATGAGGGTTTCCATTTCCCGGTGCAGTATGGAGAGGGTTCCAATCTAGCTTCCTATAAATATACCGTGCAGCTTGAAAAGCTTCTCGATGGCAATTATGAGTATGAGATCTATATCGATGATAATAATTCCGATAAGGATATCAGAGATAATGTGAAGCTCAATGGCACTTATAAGACGCTTACCGGAAATGCCAACAATGGAGTGATTCCCGAATTCACCATCTCGCGCAAGGCCGATGGCTGGGATTATGGTGTAGGCGATCTCTGCATCCGGGTAAGGGCCACTGCGAATGATGAATGGATCTATTATCATATGGATCTCTATCATACAGGCTTCTTCCATTATGATTCGGACATGGCCTACTACGGCGATACAAGACGCGAGGGCACCCCGGCCCTCTATGGAGGCCCGAACGCTCCGCAGGAGAAGGCAACCTATTATGAGGTGGTGACAATGGGTAACAACCATTGGCTTGACCGTAACCTCGGCGCTACTTCGGCTGAATATTATGTAATGTCGAATACAGGCGCCACCTACTTTGGTAATCCTGAGGCAGCGGGCATCTATTATCGCGTGGCTGAGTACAATCAGCATCAGGATCCGACGATGCGCACAAAGATCTGTCCTCCGGGTTATACCTATCCGACAGAGTATGACTTCGATGAATTGAAGAAGAGCGCTGAGTTTAACACCTCAACCGTCGGCAACCACTACGATGCTTCCTATCGTGCGGTAGCTCCTACTCAGGCCAATCCCAACGGCAAGACGGTCTATTTCCCCCGCGCCGGTTATGTGGATGCGGATAAGAGCTTCGGCTCGGGTGAGTCTCGTGCCGGATATTACTGGACCAGCACAGCTGCCAAGGGTATGGAGAAGCAGGAGATTGGAGCATGGCTCTTAGCCTTCAACCTCTCGGGTAATGCTTCCTCGTTTGTGAATGCAGCCGTTTATTCTACCGGCCATAGCGATTATAAGGTAGATACTGAGTCTCGTGAGAACGATGGTTATGCGATGCCTGTGCGTTGTGTGGCCAAGAGCAATTCGCAGCCTGATTATGCCAAGACCAACTTCTATGTTACGGGCGCTACCCATGTGTTCCTCTACTATCGTGAGGGCGACAACCTGACTCCCGTGCAGCCTTGGCCCGGTATCGGTATCGCCGACTATAACACAGCCACAAAGAAATTCAACCTCACATATACCTCACAGACCTTCCGTCCCGAGAATCTGTATGTGATCTTCAATTTCAAGGATGAAAACGGTATCATCCATACATTCAGTAAGGATGGCATTGGAGCTGTTCACACCACGAATCGCGGTCCGAAGGATCTCTTCGGTTGGAAGGTAGCCGGAGGCGATCAGGGTCGCGCCTATCAGGGCAGCCTCAACAACAATATCATCACGGCAACCACCAATGAGGTATCTGCCGCCTTGGGTTGCTCATGGCTGATCGGCTACGCCGGCACCGCCCCCGGCACTATGTCGGGCACCGCCCCCGCCGTCCTCATCACCGAAGGCTTCGGTGGCTCCGACCCCGGCCCCACACCGCCGACCCCGACCGATAATAAGTATCGTATATACTGGTTGCTATCAGAATCCTCAGGCATCAACATCTGGAGCGGTTCTAATGGAATTGTAAACGATACCTATTCCAAGGATAAGCAATGTGGAAATGTAAAAGGCTATTTCCGCGAAGGAAAGAATGGTTATGTCTATTATGAATTCGAGGAATCGAACCTCAATTCCAAATACCCGACAATCTCATGGAGCAAATATAACACTGGTGAAATGGGATCATTCTCCTCAAGCGAATATTTCCAGAATGATTCTGAGGGAGTTCCGGCCGTAACCATCCACTTCGACACGAAACAGGTAGACAAGGGAGGCCCCTCCGCGACTCCTACTCCGACACCCTCCGGCAAGCAGAAGTATCGCTTCTACTGGAAGAAATGGTATGATGGAGATTCCACTGCTTACCCATGGCTGTATGTCTGGAAGATAGATAACTATAATCTGCCTACAGGTATTTCGAGTGAATCATGGCATGATTGCAGTTCAACTGTAGTATTTAATGGAATGCAATATAGCTATTTGGAATTCGAGACAGACCAGGATGACTTTGGATTCGGCTGTACATACACCACAGGAAAGGATCAGTGGAATAAAAGAACCGGCGATATTACATTGAAAAAGAGTGATTTCAACCAGAGAGAAGGAGATATCCTCTATTTCAGAAGAACCGAAAAATAAACATCACCGAAGCGCAGAAAAAATTCCGAAAGCGCTGAAGATAAGCAAAAGCATTGAGGCCCCGACGGCACAGCCGTCGGGGCCTCAATCCCTTTCAGGGCTTGCACACCGACGAGCTTCGCGCCGACCGCAAAGCTGCCCCGGAGGGGATTGAGGCGGCTAATGCCCGTCAGCGCGAAGCTCGTCGGTGTGCAAGCCCCGGAGGGGATTGAAGCGGCTAATGCCCGTCAGCGCGAAGCTCATCGGTGTGCAAGCCCCGGAGGGGATTGAGGCGGAGATAAGAATAAGGAGCAAAAAAATATGAGCAGAGAAAAAAGAGAAATTATTTGGGAGAAGAATGAAATTTATCTATTTTTATAGAAAATTCCCCTCCTTAGGAAATTATGCCCAACGCCGAAGACAAAAGCCGCCAGAAGCTGCCGAGAGCCGAGAGCCCGCCGCTTGCCGAGAGCCCGCCAGGCGCCGGCCGCTGATAGCCGCCGCTCGCCAGAAGCCGAGAGCCGCCGGCCGCCCGCCGGCAGTGGTCAGCGCGAAGCTCGTTAGTGTGCAAGCCCTGAAAGGGATTGAATCAGTAAAGAGCCAATCCAGCCCCCGCCCGCCAGAAGCCGAATTCCTCGGAGAGCTCATATATAAATCCATCATAAATAGCATTTACTATGATTTATCAGCATGGTGATTTCTTGCGTCCGATGATCCCAAATGGAAAGCGGCGTGACAAAAATCATGATTACCATAAGCGCTGCATATACCTCATCACTATCAATGCCGCCCCGGGAATGCCTCCTTTTTCAAGACTAAAGGGCATCCCCGGAAATCGGCAGTATCCTCCATCTGTTGAGCTTACGGATGTGGGAGAACATATAGCTCGTGAATTATATAATCTGAAGAATCATTTTCCAGTGAGTATTCTGCGTAAGGTGATAATGCCCGAGCATATTCATTTCGTGATTTTCGTAAAGGAGTATATGGAATGGCATCTGGGAGATGTGATCCGATGGTTTAAGACAGCCGTGACAATGGCAGTGGCCGGCTGCTGCGAATGGAACGACCGTAGCGAAGAGGAGAGGGCAAAGAGATCGGCTTCTGTCTTTGAGGAAGGCTACAATGATAGGATTCTGAGAGGCAAAGGACAGAAACAGAGAATGCTGAATTATGTAAGCGATAACCCCCGGAGGCGGTTACTGAAGATGATGAATCCAGGCTTTCACCAGCATCAAATAGTGAGACTGACGATGGATAGCGAGGAAATGGGCCATGAATACCGCCTGCAGGGCGGTATGGAATTCTCAGCTTATGGGAATATAGATTTGCTGATGGAGCCGGATCTTGAGGCTGTGAAGATTGGCCGGGCACTGATAAATGATCCCAAAGAAATGATAAAGCGCAAGAAGATATGGCTCCAGACCATTGAGACAGGAGGAGTGATAGCTTCGCCTTTTATAAAGGACGATGAGAAGCGGGTAAGGGATTGGGCTCTGGCGAATGGAGGAAGGCTGATAGTCATCCGCTGGGATAGTTTTGGGGAGCGGTATAAGCCCGGGGGGATGTGGTTTGATCCCTGTAGTGAGGGGAGGGTGTTGGAGATCAGTTTTGGTGGGACGAGAAAAGAAGCAGAGAATCTGAGCCGGCGGCAATGCATGCTGATGAATGAGCTTGCGGCGGCGATAGCGGCGGGGAAGGTGATTGATCCGCGCGGGAGATGAGGCTATCATCAGCCTTGGCATTAGCCGCCTCAATCCCCTCCGGGGCTTGCACACCAACGAGCTTCGCGCCGGCAGGCATTAGCCGCCTCAATCCCCTCCGGGGCTTGCACAGCGACGAGCTCCGCGCCGGCAGGCATTAGCCGCCTCAATCCCCTCCGGGGCTTGCACAGCGACGAGCTCCGCGCCGGTAAAGCATCCTCCAGGCCTCCATTAGCGCGAAGCTCGTTGGTGTGCAAGCCCTGAAAGGGATTGAAGCAGCATAGGAGCCGGGAGGAGAGAGGCCGCTATTATTGGAGCGGCAATAATTTTTTTGAAAAAAATGGGAGAAAATTTGCAGAAACCAAATTTTCATTGTAACTTTGCAGAGCAAAAGGGAAATAACCAAGGCCCTAACGCAAAAGAATGACTCCGTGGCTCAGTTGGTAGAGCAAATGACTCTTAATCATTGGGTCGTGGGTTCGAGCCCCACCGGGGTCACTTCGGAAAAGGAATCGCAGATGCGATTCCTTTTTTTGCTTATTTGGGAGGGAATCGACTTGCAGAAGCGCTTTGTCGGTGCGGCATTGGCTGCCTCAATCCCTTTCAGGGCTTGCACAGAACGAGCTCCGCGCTGACGAAAGCCCTATCCGGACAAAAGGAGGCCGAGCCACAAGAGGCACCAACAAAAGGAGGCCGAGACACAAGAGGCACCAACAAAAGGAGGCCGAGATACAAGAGGCACCAACAAAAGGAGGCCGAGACACAAGAGGCACCAACAAAAGGAGGCCGTAATGAGCTGATGCTCATTACGGCCTCCTTGGCTTCTGGGAACTCCCGGATGCTTCCGGGAGCTCCCGGGGATTAGAGATAGTTGAGGTTGTAGCGGGAGAATTCGAGGTCCTGACGGGCGCGCTGAAGGAGCGAGGAGTCGAGCTTGATGGCACGCTGGAGATTGGTCATTACGCCCGATTCGTTGTTCATGCGCGAGGCAAGCACGGCTTGCAGGTAGTAGGTGGTGGCGTCGGGATTAGCTATGGAGCTGAGGGTCTTCTGGGCGGCGGTGTAGTCCTTGGCAAGGAGCTGAGCGAGAGCGGCGTTGTTGGTCTTCGAATCGCCGAAGGCGCGAACGGCCGAAGCCACATCACCGCGGCTGAGGTTGTAGACACCAAGGGCGTCGGCGGCCTCCGGCACGCCGGCAGCGCCACCGATCAGACTGTTGGCCTTCTGCATATCGCCATTCACCATCGAAATCAAGCCGAGGTTCATCGAAGGCTCCTTAGCTGTCGGGGCCAGGCGGGAAGCGTGCTGGAAATTAGCCTCAGCACCTTCGTAATCGCCGGCTACATATTGTGTCATACCGAGGTCGTTAAAAGCACGGTAATCCTTGGGAAACTGTTCGCAAGCCTTGTTATAGACCTCCATTTTCTTCATGTTATCGTTGGTGAGAGTGGCTATGTAGAGCATCTCATCGGCTGTGAGGGCCTGCGGATCACGGTTGAAGAGATCGATGAGCTCCTGATCACTCTTGCCGATCACATTGATGGAGGCAGTGAGGCGCGAATAGCGGAGCTGGGGGAGGATCTGGTCGGCGAGCTCATTGAATACGGAAGAGAGATTGCGGATCTCACGCTCGCGCTGCTCGGGGTCGGGATAGAGACGGAGCACGGAAAGGATGAGATCCTTATCCTGGATGTTGCTCTTCTCCACAAGTTTTTCAAAGCCTTCCCAATCCTCGGGAGTGAAGGAGGAGGTGAGCTCGCCGAATTCGGTGATTTTATCCTTGCGGAGCTGGTTTTCCATCAGACTGGTGGTATTCTGCTCGCGCTTCTCGGCGAGTTCGGTATTGAAAGCCAAGGTTCCCTCCGGGGAAGCGTAGGAAGAGACGGTGATGCCGGCGATCTCCTGGTTTTTGGCATTATTAGCCTCGATGAGGCGCTTGTTGAGGTCGATATAATCAGGCTTATCGGTCTGATTGGCGCGTATGTTGGCCTGATTGATAAGGAAATGGATATCGGCGGAATACTTCTCGGTGATCACCTTCTGGAAATTATCCTTGGCAAGGGCCGGCTTCACGGTCTTTGCGGAAGCGAGGGTGGAAGTAGCCACGACGCCATAGCCCACCTTCACCGGAGGGAGGGAATAGAGCTTGCCATTCTGATCGACAGTGAAATTGAGGTAGAGGTCGCTCTTGGCCATATCCGACTGGTAGCGGACATTGAAAGGAATCACGACAGAGCCTCCATCGGCGAAGGAGACCACTTGGCCATTGGCACGGACATTCTCACCCTGAATCACTACAGGATTGGCAGTGACCTCACCATTTTCCCAGCGGATCACGGGAGTGGCGGATACCTTGGCATTCTTGAGCATGAACTTGGCGGGGATACGGCCGGTGATGTTGCCGGGGACATTCTCGCCGACAGTTTCGAGGGGAGTGGGGACTGTGGAGAAGAAATCGGATTTGAACTGGCCGAGCTTCTTTGAGCAGCCGGTGAGGCCGACGGCGGCTACGCCGAGGGCGAGGTAGAAGAATTGCTTTTTCATTATAAATATTTTGATAATTTTTTGCTATGGGGCTGCGGGAAAGGCAGCTTTGGCATTGGCGCTTGCAGCTTTGGCATTGGCGCTTGCAGCTTTGGCATTGGCGCTTGCAGCTTTGGCATTGGCTGCCTCAATCCCTTTCAGGGCTTGCACACCGACGAGCTTCGCGCTGACGGGACAGCCTGCGGGGGAGAGGGCTGAATCAGGCGCCGGAGGGCGCGGGCTGAATCAGGNGCCGGAGGGNNNGGGGGAGAGGGCTGTGAAGAATTGGAAGAGGGCTATGGCGGCGGAGGAGGAGACATTGAGGGAATGTTTTACGCCGCATTGCGGTATCTCCAATGNTACATCTGCTATATCCACGATCTTCTGATCCACGCCNTCCACTTCATTACCNACCACCAGCACATANGGCCCTGCGCCCTGCGCAGGGTGATAGTCCTGGAGGGGGATGGAGCCGTGGGTCTGCTCAAGGACGCAGATTGTGGCGCCGGAGGCGCGGAGGCGAAGGCATTCGGCGAGAGTATCGTCGACGTGGCGCCAGGCCACAGTGTCTTCNGCACCGAGGGCGGTCTTGGTGATCTCNGGATGCGGGGGGCAGCCGGAGATGCCACCGAGGATGATTTCCTGCACCAGGAAGGCATCGGAGGTGCGGAACATGGAGCCGATGTTATACATCGATCTGACGTTATCGGCCACCAGGATGAGGGGGAGCTTGCGGAGTGCGCGGTATTCGGCCGCGCTGACGCGCGTGAGCTCTATGATATTTTTCTTTTTCATTCGGGGAGCCTGAAGCGGAGCTTCAGGAAGGANNCTNAAGCGGAGCTTCAGTATTTTTTTATCGCTCGCTAAAGCTTCGCGGCTTTTTTACCGCTCGCTAAAGCTTCGCGGCTTGGACAAAAATTTTTGTATGAGGCCCTTCGCTTTAGCGGGGGCTTGGAGGNGGAGNAGAAGNGGAGGAGAGGNNGAGGCCCGGNGGAGGAGNAGNGGAGGAGAAGCGGNNGAGAGGGAGAGGAGATGCGGAGGAGATGCGGAGGAGAAGCGGAGGAGAAGCGNNGGAGAGGCGGAAGAGAGGCNCGGNGGCTTGAGGCAGGGAGCNGNGCNNGGGNTTAGTGGGCATCGAGCCAGTTGGAGGCGGCTCCGCAGGAGGCGGTGAGGGTGACGTGGCCNCTGTAGGCGCCCATCATGCCGCGCTCCACAAGTTCCTGCATCGCAGGGAGCTCTTCGGGAANGACATCGAAGTTTAATTCATCATGCACTTGCATGATCATCTTCGATTTCATTCCCCGACGGCGCATCTCGTCGTCAATCCTTACCATCGCTACCTTTATGATNTCNGCNGCCGAACCCTGGATGGGGGCGTTGATGGCATTACGCTCGGCGTAGCCGCGCACGGTCGGATTATTGCTGTTGATGTCNGGGAGCATGCGCTTGCGGCCCATCTTGGTGGTGACATATCCNTGTTCGCGGGCNTTCTCGATGGAATCATCCATGTAGCGGCGGATGGTGGGGAAGGTGGCGAAGTAATTGTCGATGAGGGCCTTGGCTTCGGCACGGGGGATGTTGAGGCGAGTGGAGAGGCCGAAGGCCGAGATGCCGTATAGAATACCGAAATTGGCGGTCTTGGCGCTGCGGCGTTCGTTGTCGGTGAGCTCGGCCTGGTCCTTATGGTAGATCTTGGCGGCGGTGATGGCGTGGATATCCTTACCATGGCGGAAGGCATCGAGCATGATGGGATCCTGAGCGAAATCCGCCACGAGGCGAAGCTCGATCTGAGAATAATCGGCAGAGAGGAATACATGACCAGGATCGGCGATGAAGGCACGGCGGATCTCGCGTCCCACATCATCGCGGACGGGGATATTTTGTAGATTCGGAGCCGAGGAGGAGATACGGCCTGTGGCCGTTACGGTCTGGTTATAGTTGGTATGGATCTTGCCNGTCTCGGGATTGATGGCCGCCGGGAGGGCGGTGAGATATGTGTTGAGGAGTTTCTTGAGGGCCCGGTATTCCATGATCTTGGCCACGACGGGATGTTTCGGCACGAGTTTTTCGAGCACATCTTCGGCGGTGGAGTATTGGCCGGTCTTTGTTTTCTTGGCTTTGGGATCGAGCTGGAGACGGTCGAAGAGAATTTCTCCGACCTTTGCCGGCGATCCGACATTGAATTTCTCGCCGGCGAGGGAGAAGATCTCCTGTTCGAGATCGGCGAGTTTATTTTCCATTTCGCGGGCGGCCTCGTTGAGGGCCGCGGTGTCGAGGCTGACACCGGTGAGTTCCATGCCGGCGAGGATTCTTACGAGCGGAAATTCCACATCATAGAGGAGGGCATCGTGGCCTTCGGCCTTGATGCGCTCGGCAAGCGGATCGCGGAGGCGGAGTGTGAGGTCGGCCTGTGCGCAAGCCCAGGGGGCGAGCTCCTCGGGAGCTACGCCGGAGGGGCGGAANGCCTTTGTCTTTTTACCGGCAGGCTCGGGGCGCGCAGGGGCGCGCAGGCCAAGGAGGCGGGGCGCCACCTCCTCTATGGAGTGGCGCATTTCGGGTTGGAGGAGGTAATGGGCGAGAGAGATATCGTAATAATTNTGGATGGCTTCGGCATTGTCGGTGCGGGCACGGGAGGCGATCACGAAATCGCGCTTGGTATCGGCCGACACCTTTTCGGTGTCGGGACGCGCGAAGAGATCGAGTACCACGGCACGGCCTTCGGCCGTATCGGCGGGGATGTAGATGCCTTCGCCGGGGGCCCAGCTGAGGGCTGTGCCGACCCATGAGGCGAGAGCATCGCTCTCGCCATCGGCGAGGAGGCAGACNCCGATGCGGGGCGCATCGAGAAGCGCTTTTTCGAGGGGCTCATTGGCGGCCGCGGGGCTCCAGAGCCGGTAATTGCCGGCGGGGAGCTGGACGGGGGCATTAGCTGCCTCAATCCCTTTCAGGGCTTGCACNGNACGAGCTTCGCGCTGACCGATGCTGGCCGGCAGAGCCGGGACGGAAACAGCTTCGCGCTGACCGGCATTAGCTGCCTCAATCCCTTTCAGGGCTTGCACNGNACGAGCTTCGCGCTGACCGGNNNTGGCTGCNNCANNNCCTTTCAGGGCNNGNACAGGACGAGCTTCGCGCTGACCGGCATTGGCTGCCTCTGCTNCGGAGGCCTCATCGAAATCATCGAAGAGGGAGGGAGCAATTATATCTGCNGCATTGCCGCCGGCATTGCCGCCGAAGAGGGAGGGGGCGATGGCATCTGTGGCATTGCCGNCGGCGCGCATGCGCTTGAGGACGCGGTCTTTNAGACCGCGGAATTCGAGATCATCGAAGATGGCGAAGAGCTTGGAGGTGTCGGGGGCTTGGCGGCGGAGGTCGGCGGGACGGATGTCGGTGGGGACATCGGTGCGGATGGTGGCGAGNAATTTGGAGAATTTAATCTGCTCGGCATTCTCCTCCACCTTCTTCTTGAGCGCACCCTTGAGCCGGTCGGTGCTTTCGAGGAGGTGTTCGACNGANCCGAACTCGTTGATGAGCTTGACGGCGGTCTTTTCGCCGACACCGGGGCAGCCGGGGATATTGTCGATCTTATCGCCCATGAGGGCGAGGAGATCGATNACCTGCCCGGTGTTCTGAATGCCATATCGGGCGCAGACCTCCTCCTCGCCGCGGAGTTCGAAATCCTGGCCACGGTAGGAGGGCTTGTATTGTAGGATATGGGGNCTGACGAGCTGGCCGAAGTCCTTGTCGGGGGTCATCATGTAGGTGACGATGCCTTCCTTTTCAGCCATACGGGCGAGAGTGCCGATCACGTCGTCGGCCTCATAGCCCTCGACCTCGACTACGGGGATGCCGTAGGCGCGTACAATTTCCTTGATGATCGGCACGGAACGTCGGATATCTTCGGGAGTGGCGGCGCGTTCGGCTTTATAATCCTCGAAGGCTTCGTTGCGGAATGTCGGACCGGAGGGGTCGAAGCAGACTGCGAGGTGGGAGGGATTCTCCTTGCGGAGCACCTCTTCGAGGGTGTTGACGAAGCCGAATATAGCGGAGGTGTTGAAGCCGGCGCTTGTGATGCGGGGTGCGCGGATGAGGGCATAGTAGGCACGGAATATCAGCGCATAGGCATCGAGAAGAAACAGACGATCCATAATATAATTATTTCTTATTTAACAAACGGCGACGGAGATAGGATTATTTGGAATCTGAAGCGGAGCTTCAGGATTTTTTTAACCGCTCGCTAAAGCTTCACGGCTTGGACAAAAAACAGCCTCCGGAATCTTTCTTTTGCTNTCCTCTCTCTTCTTTCCTTCCTCCTTCTCTCTCTTCTTTCCTTCNTNCTTCTCTCTCTTCTTTCCTNCCTCCTTCTCTCTCTTCTNTCTTCTCTTTTCCTTCTCTCTCTTCTCTCTTCTCTTTTCCTTCTCTCTCTTCTCTCTTCTCTTTTCCTTCTCTCTTCTCTTCCTTCTCTCTTCTCTTTTCCTTCTCTCTTCTCTTTTTCCTTCTCTCTTCTCTTTTTCCTTCTCTCTTCTCTTTTCCTTCTCTCTTCTCTTTTTCCTTCTCTCTTCTCTCTTCTGCGGAGGGGGATTATTCGTAGAGGGATTCGCGGAGATCGGTGGGGGTCTGGCCGTAGGCCTCGCGGAAGCATTTGGTGAAATAGGCGGGGTTGGAGAAGCCTACGGCATAGGCGATCTCGGAGATGGACATGCCGGTGGTGGTGAGGAGGTCGCGGGAGCGCTTGAGCCTCATGCGGCGCAGGAGCTCTACGGGGGAATAGTTGGTGAGCGCCTTTATTTTGCGATAGAACTGGCTGCGGCCTAATCCTAATTCGGAGGCAAGGGAATCGACATTCATGTCGGGATTCGATATGGAGGATTCCACTTTGGCAAGGAAGCGTTCGTAGAATTCGCTATCCATCGGGGAGAGATTCGGACGCGCTACTTCGGAGGGAGTGACGGAGGGACGCTTCGGGAGGGGCTTCTCCTCGCCATGATTGATGGTTATGGCATTCTGACTGTTCCAGACATCGCGGATGCGGCGGCGGTTGGCGATCAGACTGCGGAGGCGCGCCTTGAGCACATCGATATTGAATGGTTTTGAGACATAGCCATCGGCTCCCGAGTCGTAGCCTTGCGTCTTCTGCTCATCAAGAGAGCAGGCTGTGAGTAGGAGCACGGGGATATGACTGGTGGAGAGTTCGGATTTCAGTCGGCGGCAGCATTCGAGACCATCCATTCCGGGCATCATCACATCGGAGATGATGAGATCGGGCACATACCGGGCGGCGAGACGCAGACCCTCACGGCCATCCACAGCGGTGATGACATTATACTCATCCTCAAGGAGAGTGGAGATCATGCGGCGCATATCCTCATTATCCTCGATGAGGAGAGTGAGGGGCTTTTCGGGATCGAATTCCGCCACCTTCTCATCCATACGGGCCTCCATATCGCGAACCTCCGCACGGATAGCATCGGGGAGACTGAGGGGCGTGGTCTCCCCGGCGATCTCCTTCTCTGAGGGAGCTGCATCGGAGGGGGGAGCCGGGAAGAGAGTGGCGTCGGCGTGGATGGGAATCTCGACGGTGAAGACGGAGCCGCGGCCCGGCTCGCTTTCCACAGCGATCGTGCCGCCATGAAGTTCGACAAAGGCCTTGACAAGAGCCAGACCGATTCCGGAACCTTTGGGGCGAACCTGATCCACCTGATAGAAACGGTCGAAGATCTTGGGCAGCTCATCGGCGGCCATACCCTCTCCCGTGTCGGCGACGGAGAAGACGATGCGGTCGGCTTCCTCACGTAGATTGAAGGTGATGGAGCCGTTGGCGGGAGTATGCTTGAAGGCATTCGACATGAGATTGAAGAAGATACGTTCGATCTTCTCCACATCTATATCCACCATCACGGGATGTTCGGGCATATTGAGGAAGAGGCGGATATCGCGTTTGCCGGCGAGAACATCGAAGCTGGCGATCCATTCGCGGATTAGGGTAGTGATATCGACGTGGGAATATCGGGCCGACATGAGGCCATTCTCATATTTTCTGAAATCGAGAATCTGATTTATAAGACGATGTAGGATGCCGACATTCTTATGCGCGATGCGCATGAGGATATTCTGTTGGGAGGTGAGGTTTCCGGCATTTCCTACCTGCTCGATGGGTTCCTGGATCAGGGTGAGGGGAGTGCGGAGGTCGTGGGAGACATTGGTGAAGAAAGCGAGTTTCGACTGCGTGGCGCGGTTGAGCTCGTCATAGAGGAACTCCTGTTTCTCCTTCTGGGCGCGGAGCTGGAGATTTAGCTCCTCCTGTTTCTCTTTCTCCTCGCGGAGCTGAAGATTGAGCTGTTCCTGCTTCTCTTTTTCAGCGCGGAGCTGTTCGGCACGGAGTTCGAGTTCGGCCTGATGGCGCTTGTTGGTCCAGAAAGCGCGTAGCATCACGAAGAGGAAGAGGCCGAGGAGCACGAGGAAAGCTATGAGCATATAGAAGAGGGAGGTCTGGGCGGAATGGCGTTCCCAATATAGGTTTAGCTCCTGCTGAAGATTCTTCATTTTATCCACTTCCTCCTTCAGGCTCTCATTCTGATGGAGGAGGAGATCGGCATTAGCGGATGTGACGGGATAAGCCGAGGGCCAGGTCATGGTCCGCCGGAAGGTTTTACCCTGGAGGATATCGAGGGCTGTACGGATGGTCTTGTTTCCTTCGGTGGGGTATAGGAAAGAGGCATCGATCACTCCATCGCTTACGGCCTTGATTCCGATTTCGGGGGCGGCATCGATACCGATCACCTTCGGGTGGAGGCCGAGGTGGCGTGCGGCCTGAGAGGCGGCGATGGCCATGCGGTCGTTGTGGGCGTAGATGAGGTCGATATCGGGATTGAGGCGGAGGATAGAATCGGCCAGACGTCCGGCGGGGGCTTCATCCCACAGGCCGTCGGCAACGGCGACAATCTTGAGGGAGCGGGAAGAATCGGCCACATGACGGAAGCCGCGGCTACGGCCCTCGGCGGGGCTTGATCCCCGTCGGCCGTAGATTTCGAGCACATTGGCGGGGCGACCGAGGGAGGATGTGATGGAGAGTGCGTGACGGCCGGCGGCGCGGCCGATGCCTTCGTTGTCGGCACCGCGCCAGGCGGTGAATGTGGAATCGTTGATGGTGCGGTCGAAGAGGAGAACGGGGATTCCGGCCTTGCGGGCGCGTTTTATGGCAGGGATGAGGGCATCGGCTTCGTTGGGGGCAGCGATGATGATATCGAAGTGATTCTTGATGAAATAGTCGATATCGGCTATCTGTTTTTCGGAGGAATCATCTGCAGAGCGGATTTCCATTTCGGCCTCGGGGTGGATGAGGAGTTCGTGGGTCATCTCGCGGTTCATTTTCTGGCGCCAGTCGTCGTCGGAGCATTGGGAGACGCCGATTTTGTATTTTTTTTCGCCGGAGCAGGAGGAGAGGAGGGCTGTGAGGGCTATGAAGATTGCGGAGATTAGAGACAGGTATTTTGTTCGAGTGATCATGATGAATAGTTAGGTGAGTGCAAATATAATCAAATGAGGGGAAACGGGCAAAAAAAGGGGGTATGAGCTTCGCGCCGGCGGGGCATTGGCTGGCTCAATCCCTTTCAGGGCTTGCACACCGACGAGCTTCGCGCCGGCGGGGCATTGGCCGGCAGAGCCGGGACGGAAACAGCTTC
>JAAVFV010000012.1 GCA_014800525.1 Bacteroidales bacterium
AAGCTGATTCCGAAAGCTGATTCCGAAAGCTGATTCCGAAAGCTGATTCCGAAAGCTGATTCCGAAAGCTGATTCCGAAAGCTGATTCTTAAGGGAGGAGGCGTTGCCTCCTCCCTTAATCCTCCCTTTTTGTCCAAGTCCCGAGCTTCAGCGAGCGGTGCCAAGTCCCGAGCTTCAGCGAGCGGTGCCAAGTCCCTTTCCTTTATCCCTATGCAAAATTCCACCCTCCCAGGCGGCGACCATCCAATGGTCAGCGTTGTCATGGTAGCCTATAACAGCGCGCCCTATATCGAGGAAGCAATTCGTGGCATCGTGGGCCAACGATGCTCATTTGGCGTGCAACTCGTAATCTGTGACGATGCCTCCTCGGATGCTACTCCTGAAATAGTGGCCCGTTGGGCTGAGAAATATCCTCACATCATTGATTTCCATAGAAATCAAGCAAATCTGGGAGTCCAGGGCAATTATATCAAGGCCCTAAGCCTTTGTCGTGGAAAATATATCGCCATGTGTGATGCCGACGACTACTGGTGCTCTTCTTCCAAGCTCCGGCATCAGGTGGAATACATGGAAGCAAATCCCGGTGTGGCTATCACATATCATCCCGTGATAAATTATTTCGAAGCCTCCGGCGAAATGAGCATCAGCAATGGCTCCGGTCTCATCGCCCGCACCCCTCAACAGCTCGCCGCCTCCAACACCATCACAAATCTCAGTGTCCTTTACCGCGCCTCAGCCCTCAATCCCACAAATCTCCCCGCGTGGCTCTCTGAAGTGCGCCTTATTGATTATGCCCTCCACATGATTGCCGTAAGCCGCGGAGAACTCCATTTCATGCGCCGCCCCATGGGAGTATACCGCCACCTCCCCTCCGCCATATGGAGTCAGGCCGCTGAAGAGAAGCGCCGCGAGATGGCCATTGCCGTGCGTCGCCATCTCATCTCCCAACTCGCCGACCGTCCTGACCTCACAGGCCCCCTCCGGCAAGCAATCATACGCATGGAACAACGCGCCATTGCGCCCCCTTCATCACATCGCCCACTTCTCTCTCGCCTCCGGGCCCTCCTCTCCCGTCTCATTCCACGCCCCCTTCCGCCCTCTCCTGCCTCTCCCTCCGCAAAGGCTTAAATCCTGGTTCCATGTGAGAGCTTCAGCTCGATCCAAGCTCATTAATTCCTATCCTGATGTCAGATAATCTCAAAAGCAAAACTGCCAAAGGCCTCCTATGGGGAGGTCTCGGTAATGGCCTGATGCAGATTCTTAATCTCCTATTCGGAGTATTCCTCGCTCGGCTGCTATCTCCCGGCGATTATGGCATTATAGGATCTCTTACCATCTTTTCCGCACTGGCCGGAATATTCTCCGAAAGCGGTTTCATTCTTGCAATTGTTAATAAAAAAGAGGTCTCCGATGCCGACTTCAATGCCGTTTTCTGGTTCAATGTCGCCATGAGCCTCTCCATATACACCATCCTCTGGTTTTGCGCTCCCCTCATTTCGAAATTTTATTCCCAGCCGGAGATGACCGCCCTTGCTCGATTCATTTTTCTTGGATTTGTAGCCTCCGCCCTTTCGGCCACACCCACCGCCTGGTTCTTCCGTAACCTCGATGTCCGCACTCGTAGTTCCGTACAGATAATCGCTCTTCTCCTTTCAGGAATCGGAGGGGTGGTTGCTGCTTTTATGGGGCTTGGCTACTGGGCAATCGCAATTCAGACACTGCTATATACATTCTGCAACTCCGCAATCCTATGGATCCGGTGTCCATGGCGCCCCGGCTTCTCTTTCAGCCCCTCGGCATTGCGTGCCCTTCTCCCTTTCAGTCTCAAGCAATTAGGCGTATCCCTCTTCACTCAATTCAATAATAATATCTTTTCCGTCCTTCTCGGTCGTTTCTACGGAATGCGCATCACCGGTTTCTATACCCAAGGTAACAAATGGACAGCCATGGGAGCCTCCACCCTCACCGGTATGCTCAACGGTGTCGGCCAGCCCGTACTACGCCAAACTATCGAAGATCCCGATCGCACCGCTCGCATTTTCCGCCGTCTTCTCCGCTTCACATGTCTCGTCGGATTCCCCGCGATGTTCGGCTTGGCTATTGTGGCCAAAGAAGTGATTATCCTGCTTATCACCGACAAATGGCTTCCCAGCGTAATTATAATGCAGATTTTATGTATTGGCGGAGCGTTCCTCCCGATATCCACCCTCTACGGAAATCTTTTCAATTCCCTCGGTCGCCCCGGCACATATATGTGGAATACCATAGCTCTGGGCCTCTGTCAGCTTGGATGTCTTTGCTTCTCCTGGCGGTTAGGCCTTGAATTGATGCTTGCTATATATTCAATCGTAAATATCATCTGGGTAGGAGTCTGGGAATGGTTTGCCTGCCGCGCAGGAGTGATTTCTTTCCGTCAGGCCCTCGCTGACATCCTGCCCTATCTCATCTTCACGGCCATAGCTATGGGTGCGGCCATAGCCGCCGCCTGGTCTATCGCCTCTCCCCTCCTCTCGCTCATGATAAAGATAGCAGTTGCCACTATCATCTACATCGCCCAGATCCGGTTCTTTCAACCCGCCTTCTTCGCCGAAGCCCTCGCCTTCCTCCGCCGAAAGCGCCCCTGATTCCCCAGCCTCATCCCCCATCCTATACCCCCATCCTATACCCCCCGTCGGCGCGAAGCTCGTCGGTGTGCAGCGTGCCGAAGGCCGCTGAAGCCAAAAAGGCCGCTCTCCCAAAAGAAAGCGGCCTTTTTAGAATTATTTCTTAGAAAATCATTTCTTGGTCTTGCAGCAAGTGGCACAATCCTTACAATCCTTGCAATCTACCTTCTTGCACTCAGCATTTGTACAATCCTTCACACATTCTGCCTTCTTGCAATCTGCCTTAGCTGCGCACTCTGCCTTCTTGCAATCTGCCTTAGCAACACATTCTGCCTTCTTGCAATCTGCCTTAGCTGCGCATTCTGCCTTCTTGCAGTCTGCCTTAGTTGCGCAGTCTGCCTTCTTGCAGTCTGCCTTAGCAGCACATTCTGCCTTCTTGCAATCCTTCTTAGCTGCGCATTCTGCCTTCTGCACATCGCATTTTATGGTTGCCTCGGCATTCTGCACATCGCTAATCACAACCGCATCTGCCTTCTTGGCCTTGCATTCTGCCTTACCGACAGCACATTCTGTCTTGGCCTCTACCTTCTTTACCTCGGTAGTAGTCGTTGTCTGCTGGGCATTTACTCCCATAGCCGCCAACGCCACAACGGCCATCATCAAAAACTTTCTCATAATCATCTTTTATAAATTTTATATAAATCGAAATATTTTTCTAAGCGAAGTTATCTAATATAATTGTTCATTCAACACAATCCAAACTGCAAATATAATTATTTCATCTTAATTTCCAACTATTAGCACCAGTCTTTTATCTATCCCTGAGGGTACACACTCTGTTTATTGAGGGGAGTGGCTCTTTTTTATATTTTATTTTGGCAATTTCAAAAATATTTTTTAATTTCGGTCATTCTCTTTTCTCAATGAATAAGTATTCAGATTCAATTGATTAATATTGATTAATATTGATTACTTTCAATCCCTTACTTATCCAATACCATTACCGTAAATTTTTATCCGGGGTGCACTCGGATTATATCCATAATCATTATCAAATTTTCATCTATGAAAAGACTTTTCCTAACTCTTCCGCTCCTCGGAGCTTCCCTCACGGGGTTCGCAGCGGAGCCTAACCTCCCATTTGCCGGCTCCGGTACAGAGGCAGATCCATACATCATCGCCACTGCCGATGATGTCGTCACTCTTGCCAATGCTTGTAACTCCGAAAAGTCTATCAATATAGGTCACTATGAGGGCAAGTACTTCAAGCTTACTGCTGATATTGATATGTCGGCAGTTAAGAACTTCCTCGGCATCGCTACAGCACCCAAATCCGTAGCTTCAGGCATAACATATTACTTCGCTGGTAACTTCGACGGTCAGGGACATAAAATCACCAACATGACCATCAATGGTCTGGCCACTGATATAATCACCGGTGACATAAACACCGCTACTGGAGCCAATCAGAGCCGCGCGTATATCGGATTCTTCGGTACTCTCCGAGGCGCTCAGGTGAAAAACCTTATCATCGATTCCTCTTGTTCTATCAAGGGTGTGAATTATGTCGGCGGTATCGCAGGTAATATCTTAGCAAATAATGCCTCAATTCCTCCCACTATTATCTCCAACTGCGTCAATAACGCCACTGTCACTGGCGCCGGCAATAGCATCGGTGGTATCGCTGGTCAGATCAACTGTACGAATTTCAAATTCTCAGCCATCGTATCCGACTGTCTAAATAATGGTACAATCACCACAAATGCTGACAATGTCGGTGGTATAATCGGTAACGCAAACTTCGGCCAAATCTCTCTTTGCGCCAATACCGGTATAGTTCAAGCCCGTGATGTTCATATAAATCCCGCAAAGGGCCAATATAATCCCAAAGTCGCAGGCGGTATCCTGGGCAACGGAAAGGGCGCTCTCATAACCAATTGCATCAACTACGGCGATGTATATGGTGCCGCAGATAAGGTCGGCGGTATTAATGGATATAACTATGTAGCTAACGAACTTGGTGAAATAACAAGTTGTGTCAACGTGGGTTCCGTAACAACAGACATGTATACTTCCGGGTTTATTATGGGATCTACCTACTCTAACAAGTGGCCCACATACCAGCCTCAGGTTGTCAACTGCTACTATGATGCTGAGAGCCTCAACGCCAATTTCATGGCACCCTACGGAGCTTGCTTCACACGTGAGTATCCGGTAGAGGGCCTTTCTACTACCTCGCTCACCAACGGCACTCTCCCCAAAAACCTCGACTCCGAAATCTGGACCGCCACTAAGGGTTATTACCCCATACTGACTCATTTTAAGGATAATCCCACTGTGAAAGCTGCAGCTGCTACCTTCTTTAATTTCTCCTCCGGTCAGGATGCAACCAGCGTTTCCGGTGCTGTTACTCTCAATTCAGCTGCTGCAGGTGCCACCTTGTCTGTTGCCGAAGGTACTCCTGCTACCATGTTCTCAATTTCCGGCTCCGAGGTTAAGTTCGCCAATAACACAAATCCACAGACCGGTACAATCCTGATTAAGAACGGTGATTTCTCTCGTACCGTTATTCTTACCACAGTTCCTATCCCATTCGAAGGGAAAGGTACTGCTGCCGATCCTTACCTAATCAAGACCGCCAAGGATATTGAATTCCTTGGTAATTCCACTAACCATAACGCTCGATACCACTGGAAAAATACCTACTTCAAGCTCGCCAATGATATTGATATGAGCGGTATCAATGATTTCCACGGTATCGCAACTGATACATGTACATACGGTAACTTCGTTCCGATGTACCTTTACCATTTCTGTGGTAGCTTTGATGGTGACAATCACAAAATTTCCAACATCAATATCAACAATGCCCTCCTTGATGAGAATGGTGATTGGAAAACCTGGTTGTATGGATCATATTACGCCACTGGCCTCTTCGGTATTCTCGGGTCTAATGCATCAGTTTCAAATCTGACACTGGACAACACTTGTAAAATTACCGGTGTTGGTATAATGGGCGGTATTTGTGGTCTCCAATATAGCGGAAACGAAAATCTTCCCGTTAAGATCACAAACTGCCACGTAGCTGCCGACATCACTTCCTACAGCGCATACTCAGGCGGTATATATGGATACTGTAATGACAATGGTGCGGTTCAAATCCGTAACTGTACATTCTCCGGTCATAATCTTAATAACGACCGCTATGCAGCAGGTATCGCGGCTATGAATACTGTTCCCGGATCCGTTATCGCTAACTGTGCCAACCTCGGTTCGATTACAGTGAAAAAATTCAACGGTACCACGCTTGCCGATGTTCAGCGTGTAGCCGGTATCACTTGTGTCGGGATTGACTCTATCTACAATTGCGTCAACTATGGTCCAATCATCGTGGAAACTCTGCCGACCACAACTAAGGTAGTGGGTGTCGCCGGAATTCAAGGGCAGACTTCTAACCTTGGAGAAGGTCTGACCGCTACCTTCATGCGCAACCTCAACTTCGGTCAGATTTATGTTAAGACATCTAACTCCGAGACAACTCTTGAGGATGTCGCTTCTATGATTGGTTATAACTACTATAAGGTCCGCGAGGATAACGGTCCCTGCACCCTCAACTTCAACGACTCTACTCTCGTAGCTATTACTGACCTTTATGGCTCCACAAACGAAACCGATTCCACTTGGCTCGCTAACCGCGAAAAGAACTTCACTAACCTCCCCACTTCAGCTTTCACTTCCGGCACCGCTATCAAGGGCCTTGAGGAAGCTTACGTATTCGAGCGCGGTTACTATCCCATGATTAAAGGTATGGAGAATATGCCTGCTGTTCGCGATGCCGCCGCCACTTATTTCAAGGTTCCCGAGGGACAGAGCGTACGCGGCATCAAGTCAGGCGAAACCTGCTACTTCAACAACCGTGCCGAACTCATCGGTACCCTCGAATCCGACCAGGCTTTCGAAATCAAGGGTAACGCTATCTTTGCTCTCCAGTCGAAGGAAGACCTCTCCGACCTCCTTACACTCAGAAACGGCTCGTTCTATAACATCTATCCTCTCATCAAACTCGCCGGCGATTATACCGGTATCGAGGAAATCGCCTCCGAGTCTGAAGCTGAGATCGTTGAGACAGTCTACCTCAACCTCCAGGGTCAGCGTGTAGCAGAGCCTGCAGAAGGAGCGGTCACTATTGCTATCGTTTCCTTCGCTGATGGCTCTAAGAAAGTAGCTAAGATCGTTAGGTAATTCAGATCTGGAACTGGCTTATCTGAATACTCACACATCCCGATATTAAAAGTTGGAATCCCGGTTATAGACCCATAATCAGGATTCTAACTTTATTTTTTGTTTATTTCAGAAATTTTTTATAACTTCGGCTATCATCTTTTCTTTGATAAACCTAATTCCAATACCGACTATCATATCCGGGGTGCACTCGGATTATATCCATAATCATTATCAAGTTTTCATCTATGAAAAGACTTTTCCTAACTCTTCCGCTCCTCGGCGTATCTCTAATGGGATTTGCCGGTGAGATGAAACTACCATTCTCAGGCTCGGGTACAGAAGAAGACCCCTATATCATTTCCACAGCAAATGATATCGTAACCCTCGCTAACGCCTGTAATGCAGAAAAATCCATCAATATCGGCCACTATGACGGCAAATACTTCAAGCTTACTGCCGATATTGATATGTCGGAAGTGAAAAACTTCATCGGTATCGGCACGGCTCCTAAATCCGTAGCTTCCAGTGTGACTTATTACTTCGGTGGTAACTTCGACGGTCAGGGACATAAAATCACCAACATGACCATCAATGGTCTGGCCACTGATATAATCACCGGGGATGTAAATACCGGTACAGGCGCCAATCAGAGCCGCGCCAATGTCGGCTTCTTCGGTACCCTCAGAGGTGCTGAGGTAAAAAACCTTATCATCGATTCCTCTTGCTCTATCAGGGGAATAAATTGCGTAGGTGGTGTCGCAGGTAATGTTTTAGCAAATAATGCCTCAATTCCTCCCACTATTGTATCAAACTGCGTGAACAACGCCACAGTCACTGCCGTTGGTAATCATGCCGGTGGTATCGCAGGTCAGGTCAGCTGCACTAACTTTAAATATACCGCCATCGTATCCGACTGTCTCAATAATGGTACAATCACCACAAACGCTGACAATGTCGGCGGTATCGTCGGTAATGCAAACTTCGGTCAGGTCTCTCTTTGTGCAAATACCGGCACAGTCCAGGCACGCAATCTCGGTCTGAATCCCTCAAAAGGCCAATATAGTCCCAAAGTCGCAGGCGGTATCCTCGGCAATGGTAAGGCCACGCTCATCACCAACTGTATCAACTACGGCGATGTATACTCTGCCGCAGATAAGGTCGGCGGTATCGCGGCCTACAATTACATATCAAACGAACTGGGTGAAATCACCGGATGTGTCAATGTAGGCTCCGTATATACCGAGTTCTATTCCAGTGGTTATATCCTGGGATCCACCACCACAAGCGCAACTACGCAGATGCCTGATCTCCCCAACTGCTACTATGATGCCCAGATGCTCAACGCAAACCTCATGGCTCCTCGTGGTGCTTGCTTCACTCGCGAGTACGAAGTAGGCGCCCTGACTACGGCACAACTCACCAACGGCACTCTCCCCAAAAACCTCAACTCCGAAATCTGGACTGCAACTAAGGGTTATTACCCTATGCTCAACAAGTTTAAGGATAATGCCAACGTGAAAGCAGCCGCTTCTGCCTTCATTAATCTCCCCGCTGGCCAGAATGCCGCTGACATCATGGGCTCCGCTACTCTCAATTCCGCAACACCCGGTGCTACCATGTCTGCGGCTGCCGGAACTCCCGAATCAATATTCTCAATCTCCGGCTCCGAAGTGAAGTTTGCCAATAACTCCCAACCCCAGAGCGGTACCATCCTGATTAAAAACGGCGATTTCTCTCGTACCGTTATCCTTACCACTATCCCCAATAGCCTCGATGGAAAGGGTACAGCAGCTGATCCATACCTCATCAAAACTGGTAATGATCTCGCCTTCCTCGCCAATACTTCCAATAAAAAGATTCGTTGTCACTGGGAAAGAGCTCATTTCAAGCTCGCTAATGATATCGATATGAGCGGTATCACCGACTTCCACGGCATTGCTAACGATACCTGCACATATTCTAATGTAGCAGCATCATACCAATGTTATTTCTCCGGTATTCTTGACGGCGACAACCATAAGATCTCCAATCTCAATATCAATAATGTTGTCTTTAGTGAGTCAGGTGTATACGAGAACTTTATGAAGGGATCATATTATATCACCGGTCTCTTCGGTGTCCTCGGCTCCAATGCCACAGTCTCAAATCTCATTCTTGACAATACCTGTAAAATCGTTGGTATAGGCATGATGGGTGGTATCTGCGGTTATCAGAATAGTGGACTCGCTAATCTCCCGGTGAAAATCACTAACTGCCATGTAGCTGCCGAGATTATTTCATATGGCGGTAATTCAGGTGGTCTTTACGGATATTGCGATAGCAAGGGTCCGGTAGAGATCCGTAACTGTACCTACTCCGGAACAATGATAAATAATAGCCGTTATGCAGCAGGTATCGCGGCTATGAATACTGTTGCCGGATCCGTTATCGCTAACTGTGCCAACCTCGGTTCGATTACAGTGAAAAGTATCAACGGTAGCTCGCTTGCCGATGTTCAGCGTGTAGCCGGTATCACTTGTGTCGGGCTTGACTCTATCTACAATTGCGTCAACTATGGTCCAATCACCGTCGAGGCTCTTCCTACCACCACTAAAGTGGACGGTGTCGGTGGTATCCAGGGTCAGACTTCCAATTCCAATAAGGGAATGACAGGTACGCTCGTACGCAACCTCAACTTCGGTCAGATCTATATCAAGACCCCCAATCCCGAGACTGTGCGCAAAGATATCTGTGCAATGGTCGGTTATAACTACTATGTGATCCGCGATGATAACGGCGCCTGTGGTCTTAACTTCAACGACTCTACTCTCGTAGCTGTTACTGAACTCTATGGTTCATCTAACCAGACCGACTCCACTTGGCTCGCTAACCGCGAAAAGAATTTCACCAACCTCCCTACTTCAGCTTTCACTTCCGGTACTCCTATCAAGGGTCTTGAAGAGGCTTATGTCTTCGAACGTGGTTACTACCCGATGCCAAAGGGTCTGGAGAATATGCCTGCTGTGCGCGCGGCTGCCGCCACTTATTTCAAGGTTCCCGAGGGACAGAGCGTACGCGGCATCAAGTCAGGCGAAACCTGCTACTTCAACAACCGTGCCGAACTCGTAGGTACTCTCGAATCCGACCAGGCTTTCGAAATCAAGGATAACGCTATCTTTGCACTCCAGTCGAAGGAAGACCTCTCCGACCTCCTTACACTCAGAAACGGCTCATTCTATAACATCTATCCTCTCATCAAACTCGCCGGCGATTATACCGGTATCGAGGAAATCGCCTCGGAGTCTGAAGCTGAGATCGTTGAGACAGTCTACCTCAACCTCCAGGGTCAGCGTGTAGCAGAGCCTGAAGAAGGNGCGGTCACNATNGCTATCGTTTCATTCGCCGATGGCTCTAAAAAGGTTGCTAAGATCGTTAAGTAATTTGTATACGTTTCCGAATATTTAAGTAGTCCATAATAATAAAGTTGGAATTCAGGTTATAAAAATATAATCCGAATTCCAACTTTTAATTTCAATCCCATATGACGAAAAAAATTCTTTTCCTCCTCCCCCTCATGGCCTTAGCATCATGCGGAGGCTCCGCCTCAAAAGCCACAGATTCCGCTGAGGCAACGATGACACCCGAAGAATTCGCAGCCACTCAGCCCCTTGAGAGCGGTGAGTACACAGCCACCTACTTCCAGTATATGGAGCCTGACGGTAAGAAAGCCCACTTTGATGGCCGTCTCCTCATCACTGCCGATCCCGAACAGACCGTAGCGTATGTATACGAGAATGGTAACCGCACCAAATTCACTGCCCAGATCAACCTCGCCAAGCCCTTCGAAAAGAAAGACACCATCTATACCGCTGTAGATGCCAAGGAACATCCCGTAATTCTCATCGTAGGCTCCGAGGTCGATACGATCTGTTTTGCCAAAGGAGAAAATGAGGTGAAAGTAGCCTTCGATAAAAAGCCTATCAGTGTAATGACTCCCGAAGAAGCTCGCGAAGCCATCATCAACCGCCGCTCAAAATAAACCCCTTTTCCACAAATCAGTCATAATATGAATAAAGGACGGATGAATTTCCAGGAAATTCATCCGTCCTTTATTTTCCCAACCTTGTAGAGTTCAAAATTCATGGTTCTAAATAAAAGTTTTAGCATGATCAAATTCAAGTTTTTTCTTTGATTGTCTGAACAAATCCAGCCCCTTTTATATTCTATTAATAGAATACTTATAAAACATATCAAATCCACTTAAACTTGAAAATTATGAAAACCTCCTATATAACCAAATCCGCCCTCATCGGCCTTGTATGCCTCTCATTAGGAATGAGCAGCTGTTCTTCAATCTCTAAAACATGGAATGGCATGACCCAGACCGGTCAGGGAGCCACTGCCGGTGGCGCCGCCGGTGCTGCTGTCGGAACCGGTGTCGGTGCCCTCATCGGTGGCGGTAAAGGCGCATGGATCGGTGCCCTCGTAGGTGGTGCTCTCGGTGCTGGCACGGGTGCTGTGGTCGGTAACCAGATGCAACGTCAGAAAAAAGCCCTCCAGGAAGAAATGGACCAGCTCCGCGAGCAGAACCAGGCCAACTCCGATGCAATCAACGCAATCAAAATCCAGGAGACAAAAGACTCCAATGGTCTTGATGCAATCAAGATGGTGATGGGTAGCCAGGTACTCTTCCCCACTAATTCCTCCACCCTTTCTCCCACAGCTTGCGCAGCGCTCGCAAAAGTGGCTCAGAACCTCAACCAATTCCCCGAGACTGACGTAACTGTTGTAGGCTTCACCGACAACACCGGCACAGCAGCCATCAATAATCCCCTCTCCCTCAAGCGTGCCGAAGCCGTCCGCGACTACCTCATCCAGTGTGGCGTACCCGCATCACGTCTCAAAGCCATTGGCCTTGGTGACGCCGATCCTATCGCATCAAACGCCACTCCCGAAGGGCGCGCACAGAACCGCCGTGTCGAGCTCTTCATCACTGCCAACCAGCAGATGATCCAGCAGGCCCAAAACCAGAAGTAATTCCTAATCGAATCAAATAATCAAAACAAGATCCCCGGGCGCTCGGAGCGTCCGGGGATTTTGAGTTTGTATATCCAAATAATCTCCCCCATCAGCGCAGAAGCAGCAGAAGCAGCCAGCGCAGAAGCAGCAAATGCCTCACGCAACTCGTCAGCCCTCCCCGTCAGCGCGAAGCTCGTTCCTGTGCAAGCCCCGAAGGGGATTGAAGCAGCAAATGCACATATTCAAATACAAAAAAGCGACGGCTTTTCTCAAGCAGTCGCCATTTTGCGGAAGAGACGAGATTCGAACTCGTGGTAGAGATTGCTCCCTACGTCGGTTTAGCAAACCGGTGGTTTCAGCCACTCACCCACTCTTCCGGGTTGCGTAGTTTTCTTTGTTTGTCTATATATCCAATGTGTCTCCCGACACATTCACACCACAAAGTTACAATAATTTTTTGATTCCCGCAAATTATCCCTAAAAAATTTCCCTTCCCCCGCTTCCCCGTCAGCGCGAAGCTCGTTCCTGTGCAAGCCCCGAAGGGGATTGAAGCAGTATTCCCCATTTTTTATCTCCTATTTTGCCACCTCGGTTTTTTTTATTAAGTTAGTGGTTGTTTTAACTATTCTCTCTTCCAAACTTTAACAATCATGAAAAATATTACCGATTCCTGCAATCAGATCTTCGACCGCTCCGTGGCCGAGTACCATATCTCAGATAACGTCGACACTCCCTGCAATAATCCATACACCGAAGGATCTTTCGAGGCCATCCTTTACGCAAAAAACTGGGTGGATGCCGTACAATGGCATCTCGAGGATATTATCCGCGACCCTCAGATCGACCCCAAGGAAGCTCTTGAGCTAAAACGACGCATCGACCGATCCAATCAGGTCCGCACAGACATGGTCGAGGATATCGATTCATGGTTCCGCGACCAATATAAGGATGTCAACGTAAATGCCGATGCCACCATCAATACCGAATCTCCGGCCTGGGCCCTCGACCGACTCTCAATCCTTGCTCTCAAGATCTGGCACATGCGCGAACAGGCTCANCGTTCCGANGCATCTCCCGAACACATNGCCAAATGCCAGGCCAAGCTCNATGTCCTCCTCGAACAGCGTAACGACCTCTCTCAGGCTATAGATACTCTCATCGAGGATATTGCCAACGGCCGCAAATACATGAAAGTCTACCGCCAGATGAAAATGTATAACGACCCAGCAACAAACCCCGTCCTCTACGCTAAAAAAGGTTAGGATCCACCCCGATGAAACNCCACAACATCCTCATCTCCCGTTTCTCTGCACTCGGTGACATAGCAATGACCATCCCCNCGGTCTACAANGCTTGCCGGGCCAACCCCGACATGCGTTTCTTCTTCCTCACACGCAAACACCCCGCCCGCCTCTTTATTGAAGCCCCTGAGAATCTCACCGTTATTCCCATAAACACCGATGATTACAAAGGNATCTCGGGNATATGGCGCCTTTCCGGTATACTCAGACGCGATCATGGAATCGACGGTTTCGTCGATCTCCATGACGTGTTACGTACCCAGATCCTACGCANCTGTATGCGTCTGCGCGGNATTCANTCCTATGCNATAAAAAAAGGACGCCGGGCAAAGCATCGGCTCACACGCCGCCATAACAAAACCCTAATACCCCTCACCCCCACTCCGCGTCGGTATGATGCGGCTTTCGACCGCGCAGGTATTTCCCTGGCTCCTCCGAATCCTTTCTCATCCGTGTTCCAGGATTGTCCCGACAGCAAAGGAAATCCGGATGCATTCGCCTCCGTATCCCCCCCTAAACACGCCGGGGAACACTGGCTCGCCATCGCCCCTTTTGCCCGTCACAAAGGGAAAATTTATCCCATGGAACTCCTCGACAAGGTGATAGCCTTCTTCAACGCCCGCCCCGATCAGAAAATTTTCATATTCGGTTTCGGACCCGAGGAATCAGCCCGGATTGCCCAATTCGNATCTCGCTATCCCGCCGTGGTAAATATGGCTGAGGCTAACATCGGCATAGCCGCCGAACTATCACTCCTCTCACACTGCGACACCATGCTCTCCATGGATTCCGCCAACATGCACATGGCCTCTCTCGTCGGACTACGCACAGTCTCCATCTGGGGCGCTACTCATCCATACACCGGATTCCTCGGACGCGGTCAGAGCATGGCTGACACCGTACAGCTGGATATGACTTGTCGCCCCTGCTCAGTGTTTGGTGACAAACCCTGCTTCAGAGGCGACTATCATTGTCTTTCCGGAATNACTCCCCAGATTATCATTCAGNGGATTCTGAATCCGACCCGGCAAACTCCATCAGATAAGCCTTGATGAATTCATCAATCTCTCCATCCATCACTCCATTCACATCCGAAGTCTGATAGTTGGTGCGATGATCTTTCACACGTCGGTCATCAAACACATAACTNCTGATCTGGCTACCCCACTCGATCTTCTTCTTGCCGGCTTCCACCTTAGCNTGCTCTTCCATTCGATGCTGAAGTTCCTTATCGTATAAGATTGATTTCAGCTGACGCATGGCATTCTCCTTATTCTTCGGCTGATCGCGGGTCTCCGTATTTTCAATCAGAATCTCCTCTTCCTCTCCGGTATAGGGGTCCTTATATTGATAGCGTAGACGCACTCCCGATTCCACCTTATTCACATTCTGTCCTCCGGCTCCTCCCGAACGGAACGTATCCCAGGAGATGCGGGCTGTCTCAACCTCAATCTCAATCGTATCATCCACCAGCGGAGTCACGAATACGGATGCAAAACTTGTCATNCGCTTTCCCTGAGCATTATACGGACTCACACGCACCAACCGATGCACTCCATTCTCACTCTTCAGGAATCCATACGCATAATCTCCCTCAATATTGATTGTCACCGACTTTATTCCGGCCTCATCTCCATCAAGAAGCTGTGCAATGGAGGTCTTATATCCATGACGCTCGGCATAACGCANATAGAGACGCATAAGCATCGAAGCCCAGTCCTGACTCTCCGTGCCCCCGGCCCCGGAATTGATCTTAAGCACAACACCTAATTTATCCTCCTCGCGACGAAGCATATTGCGCAATTCCAGCTTCTCGATATCCTTCAATAAGGTCTCATACTGGGCATCAATCTCTGCCTCTGTCACAAGCCCCTCCTTGAGGAAATCCATCGCCAGCTCAAGCTCCTCCACCTGCTTATCCAATGCCGTATAAGCATCGATCCAGAAATGGAGACCCTTGATCTTACGCATCTGTGCCTCCGCCTTCTCCCGATCTTCCCAGAAATCGGCCACATGGGTGCGAAGCTCTTCCTCCTCTACTTCTATTTTCTTATTCTCTATATCAAGATAGCGACCGAGCTCATCGCGTCGGCGCGCCACATCCTTCAATTGTTCGGTAGTTATCATTATCAGTTATTTTTGTATTTTTTATGCCNTATCCCCCAATTATTGCTTAGGATAATCTTTCGGCCACTGATCGGAATACATCCATTCAATCTGGACTGCATACCGCTTTGCAACCACCGGCCGACGAACCTTCATTGTATTAGTCACCTCACCATTCATTATGGCAAAATGATGCGGAAGAAGCGCTATACGGCGTATCTTCTCATAGGAGGCCACATCCTTCTGGAGGGAATCAATCTGCGAAAGCACAAACTCCGTCACCCTTGGATTCGCCACCAACGCCTCGGTATCCTCGCTATCGATTCCTACACTCTTGGCCCATTGGCGGAGCTGACTGAAATTAGGAACCACCAATGCCGACACAAACTTCCGTTGATCGCCNATCACAGCCACCTCATCGATATATTTATTCTCCGCAAGCCGACTCTCCATCATCTGCGGAGCAACATACTTACCATTCGAAGTCTTAAACAGATCTTTCACTCGTTCNGTCAGNACNANNGCNCCNNNCTCTGTAAAATAACCCGCATCCCCCGTCCGGAAGAAACCATCTGCNGTGAAAGCCTCTTCATTAGCCTTCGGATTCTTGTAATATCCCGGNGTCACTGTTGGGCTCTTCACCAATATCTCATTATTCTCCGGATCNATCTTAACCTNAATNCCCGGCAGNGGAACTCCAACAGTCCCGATCTCGTATCCTGTTTCCGGATAGCAGGTCACTGTCGCTGTCGTCTCACTCAATCCATANCCAACGATGATATCAATACCCACCGAACGGAAAAACTCGCATATACGGTCTGANAACGGGGCTCCGGCGGTAGGAAAGAAATTTGGATTAGGAATTCCCATAGCATCCTTCAGCTTGGAGAATACNCGTGAATCCCAGAAATTATATTCCTTCTCCAACATCGCCGGAACCTTAAGACCCAATCTACGATAATGAAGATTACGGCGACGCCCCACATGNAGNGCCCGACGAATCATCATTCGGTTCAGCCACGGCATCCCCGAAATCTTCTCATTCACCATCGCATAGATCTTCTCCCAGAAGCGCGGCACCGAACACATCAGATTTGGCCTTACCTCATGAATAGTATCCTGGATGGTTCGCGGATCATAATTCACAGCTATCGCCACACCCCTGCTGATACAGAAGAAACACCAGGCCTTCTCGAGAATATGACTCATCGGCAGGAAGGCCATCGAGACATCCGTATCATTGATACCGGTCAACAGATCGAGATGCTTATTTATAGTAGCTGCATAATTCCCATGTGTAATCACCACTCCCTTCGGTTCCCCGGTAGTGCCGGAGGTATAGATAAGCGTAGCCATATCATCGGGCAATGAGCGTGCTGCACGCTCATTCACCTTGTCAGCTATCTCCGTGCCCGCTCCCATCCCGAGACGCACAAAATCATCCCATGAGATAGACACCGTATCATCATCCGCAATCTCAAGACCNTCATTCTTGAATATTACTATCCTCAGTATCTGCTCCGGATGCTCTTTCCAGTAATGATATGCCAATGGATACTGATGCCGGTCGCCGACGAAAAGCACACGNGCCTCCCCATTCTCCACTATGAAGTCAAACTGTCCCTGTGAACTTCCGGCATAGATAGGAATGGCCGATATACGGTTTCGGAAGGCCCCGAATTCCGTGATCAATATCTGAGGAGTATTGGGTGAACAGATCGCCACCCGGTCTTTCTCCTCCAGTCCTAACGAGGCCAGGGCTTTCCCGGCTACTTCAGTCTGCACTGCAAACTCCTTCCAGGAGGTGGAGAGCCATTCCCCATTTTTTCGCCAGCAGAAACGATACGCCTCCCTGTCAGGATGGCGCTTCACATTCTGCGCTATAATTTCTATGAGTTGATTTGCCATAATTGTCTTCTTTGGTTCACCCTCCTCATCGCTATGGAGGATTCCCCGTTATTCCCTCAATTCCTCTTTCATTTCCCTTTAATCCACAAAGTTACAACTAATTTAGGAATTATTTCCTATGTCCATTTCCCAATTTGCTTCCGATAATAAAAAATGGATGCCGGAATCTGATTCCGGCATCCAAAGCTATTATCTTTACTAATTTTCAATAATTCATTGCATTCTCTGCAATCATTCTGATCAGATACCCCGACCTCAGCAATTTATTTTGCCTCGAGGATACAGATTGCTACGCGGTTCCAGGATTCCTCCTCGAACATCTCACCGATACCGTTACCCTCAGCCTGGATGCGTGATGCGGGAATCTTGTAACGCTTCATAAGAGCGTCCTTAACTGCCTCGGCACGTGCCTTTGCAAGACGGATGTTGAGTTCTTCCGGACCATCCTTAGATGCATAACCCTTGATCACTACCTTGCTGTTGGGGTGATTGTTAAGGTAAGCTGCAATCATCTCTACGTTAGGCTGCTGGTCTGCACCGATCACTGAAGATCCGATACGGAAGAAGACGTAACGTACTGACTCGAGTGTATTGTTAACTTCCTTAACCACCTTCGGAGCCTGGTTGCGGAGCTTGTTGATCTCGTTCTCAAGAGCTGCATTCTTATTCTTGAGAGCCTGATTTGCTGCGTTGGCTGCATCATTCTCGCCACGGAGAGCATTGATACGATCGTTAAGACCGTCTACCTCTGCCTGATCGTAAGGCTTAACCACCTTGAAGCCGTTGCCACCGAAGTTGTATGCCACACCAGCCATCAGGTTGAAGTTTGCGCGATTCTTATCGTAAGACGCTGTGCTCTGGTTTACAGGTGTCTTTGTCATGTTCCAGATCATTGACGGGCTTACTGATACTGTAACATTATCGCTTACATTGAAGTTGAAGTTCAAACCGAACTTAGTTCCGAAATAGTTCATGTCTTTGGGATTGGTGAAGTTAGACATGAATCTATGACCCCAACCTGCACCGGCCTGTACCTCAAGATCGAAGGGACGGGTGTAACCGGGATAACCACCGAAGAGGTTCATCAGGTTTACAGCACCGTATGCACCTACATAACTATCATCAAATGCGCGTGAGCTGTGAGGACCACGACCCTTCACATTAGATGTGTTGATACCAAACATACCTTCTGCACCTACCTTGAAAATCGGAGTGATCTTCTTGTTAAGATCAAGACCAACTACAGGACGCATACCACCGAAGAAAGGTGCATGGCTCATCGGAGTTGTTACACCGGCCTTAAGACCAAGCGACCAGTTATCTCCGAATTTAGGAGTCTCAATTGCCTGCTGAGCGCTGGCTCCTGCGACTGCGCTCACAGCGAGAACTGAAGTAAGGATTATATTCTTCATAATTATTTGTAATTAATTTCTACGTAATGGGTTTAAGTTTAGCTTGACAAACTTTTCAGAAAGCTTCTGTGGAATCAGCTTTCGTATATATTACAAGGCTAACCCTATTTTTGTTCTGATTTTTTATCTTTATTTAAGTTACCCTTCATTAAAATTAATTCATTATTCGATATAGTGGATTGATTATGTGATAGTTATACCTTATGCGTATAGACATAAAAAATTTACTGATGATGAAGGTTCTTCCCTCATCATCAGCATTATCATTTCATTCATTTTAGGATTTTATCCCCGTTTTTACATTTTTTTCACTATCTGAACAATAACCCCTTTCCCTTATTTCAGCGTCGGATACCTTTATCGAGCATGCGGTGTTTTACCTGCATTCTCACCCATGTCGGCAGTATACCCACCAACGGAATTGATATCCGGTTAAGCCACCCGTTGATATATTGTTTACGACCGCTCAACATCTTATCCACCGCCTTCCTCACAAATTTTTCCGGTGTCTGAAGCGCTCCGATCTTTACGGCAAGTTGCTTCAGATTCTCCGGAAGTCCGAAAAGACCCGTCGCTATACCCCCTGGACACGCCACTGTGGCTGTCACTCCATAATCGCGCAATTCATAATGAAGCGACCGGGTCATCACTCTGATATAGGCCTTCGTGGCGGCATACATTCCTAAGCCGGGCATCGGCATCCAACACGACATTGACGACATATTCAGTATCCTCCCGCTTCCACGTCGACAGAATCTTTCTCCGAATTCCCGACTCAGTAATGTCACCGACCTAACATGAAGATCAATAAAACAATTGATCCGGCCCTCTGTCATTTCTCCTACAGGAGCAAAGGAAAAGATTCCTGCATTATTTATCAGGAAATCAGGTTCCACATCATTTGCCGCTAAAAATGCATTTACAGAGTCCACAGCTTTTGCCGAGGTCAGATCGCAGAGGAGTCCCAACGCTCTGACTCCATAGTTCTCCGCCACTTCCCTGGCACACGCTGCTATCTTCTCTTCATTACTGACCATCACCACCGAACATCCCCTTCTGGCCAGTTCCTGCGAGAAACAGAGCCCGATACCGCTGCTTCCTCCGGTCACCACAGCCCATTTCCCTTTGAGTGTATGTCCATCCCTTCTCATATCTTTTGATCGCGTTTAATTCGCTTCTTTTGATCGCATTTAATTCGCTCTATCTCCTTTATGATTCCCTTTGGCAGCTCTGAGCAATGTTTATGACAGGCCATCTCGCGCGAATACATCCGGGCTATGCAATAATTCACATGATCACAACTACAGCGATACCCCGCATCCGCTGCCATGTGGTTCACCAGTTCCGGATCGTTAAGCAACGCCCGTCCCATCTGGACGAATTCAAATCCCTCCTCATCCACCACCTTCGAGGCCGTCTCCCCTCCGACCACGCCCCCTACATAGATCAGGGGTAGCTTCAGTTCTTTACGGAACACACGTGCATCATCAAGAAAGTAGAGATCACGATAGGGAAGTTTCTCCATCATCATTCCTCCGGCAAGTCTGACTCCATATTTAAGCCAGAGCTGTTTCATATAGTAAGTCATTGAATAAATCGGCATCTCTCCGCGCATCACATACATCGGGGCCTTGCTCACAAAACCTCCTGACAATACAATCCCATGCACTCCGGCTCGCTCTATCTCTTTGGCCACCTTCAGACAGTCCTCAATCTCAAGTCCTCCCTTGAAGCCGTCTCTCATATTCGTCTTCACTATCACGGCCATATCGCTCTCCGCAGCTTTCATTCCCTCTTCAAGACAGAGATTCATGAACCGCATCCTGTTTTCCAGACTCCCCCCGAATCCATCGCGACGACGGTTGGTATAAGGTGATAGAAATTGAGAAATCAGATAGCCATGACCGGCATGAATCTCCACACAGTCAAATCCCGCATCCCGGGCTATACGGACAGCATCTCCGAAATTCCTGGCTATCTCCCTGATCTCGTCCTCTCTCAGGCCCCGTGCCCATGTGGGCGAATAGAGATTGAAGCCGGTGGATGCCCCCACCGGTGTTCCTCCGGCAGTGCGCCGGTGAGTCATATTCCCGCAATGTCCTATCTGGATTGAAGCCTTCGCTCCATGGGAGTGAATACGATCGGTGATATCCCGCAACTCTCCCACAATTTCCGGACGAAGCCATAATTGGGTATCGAATGATAAGGCCGACCGACACACACCGGCATACGCCAGGGTGGTCATTCCCACTCCTCCGCGGGCCACTGATTCATGGTAATCCCGCAACATCTCTGTCGGTCCATTATTCCGGCCCATCCCTTCAAAGGCGGCTGAGCGGATAGTGCGGTTACGCAATTCTATGGGGCCAAGTCGACCCGGTGTAAAGAGTTTCATGATGTCAATGCTTAACAGATTTTATTGGATGGAGTCTAAATCAATAAATCCAGGGAAGTATGTATCGACGCCCGAGGGAACGGTATTCATCTCCGAATTCCTCTATATATCTCTTATGACTATGCCGTGCCCGCGGAGCCAGATTGGCAAAGGTCCATAAGGCAAACGCCACCCCTCCAAGACTCCAGGTCAACACCGCATAACCACTCCATTCAATGAATTCCCCTAAATAATTCGCCGATGTCACATAGCGGAACATCCCTCCCTTCGGTATATAATGCCGCGTATCTCCCGGCTGCCGCAGATGACGGATGATATAGTCGGAATGAATGTTTACTCCCATCCCGAAGAAGAATATCAGGATCCCGAGAATAAAACGCCAGTCGTATAGCCAGTCAGGACCATACATCCCCACCGGAGATATATAAAATATCCAGCCTCCGATCATATAGGAGTTGATCAGATTGAACACCACCCCCATCACCACTATCGAAAGCGGCATACGGTTCTTTCCCCTGATCAGCATTGGAAAGATAAAACTTCGCTGAAAGTAATGGAGCATAAACAAGGAGGCCATCACTGCCGGAGCTGCCTCCCCGCGACGCGGACTGAAAATCCAGAATAGTGCCATCGCCACAAATACAGGAGCCTCCATCAGCACCCACCCGAGTCGGTTGCCTATCGTTACGCCCCATCCAGATGTATACATCATGCCATAACCGACATTGATTTTCTGCAAACTTAGGAACACCACTACTGCCAGTCCGATCATCGTCCAGACCACCATATAGTAGAAGTCCATGCTCATTATTCCCTCCATTTTAAGCTCGTAGCTACATTAATTCCTTCAGGGTTTCTTCTGACCTAGGGTCTCTTCTGAACCCGGCTGCCTCCGGCCTGAAACCAGTTCCGGAGTCACGAAAAACCTGACAAAGTTAGAGATATTTCATGATAAAGACAAATCTCTTATTCCGTGATTTGGGAACACCCCCGATACACCCGTTACACTATCAGCGGTCCACCGGGATCTCCAGCCGGCGCCCTGCTCCCTCAAGAACATAGATGCCCGGATTCACCGGATTCCCTTCCTCATCAAGAAGATTCCAGAAGGCATTCCCGTCTTCATCGGCTGTCACTGTAGCCACAACCGCCTCTCCCGCTATCCTGAATGATATACGGCTCCCCGGGATAAGACCACGTATCACAACATTCCCTCCATACCCGGCCTTCACCTCCGACGGAGTAACCACTGCTCCACTCTCCGGCCCGCCATAATATGAGCTCGCCATATCAAAATCAGTGATACCGGCCTCAGTCGACACCATCACTGCATTTCTACCGGAATCCACCCCGACGGCATATACCACATCAGAGGGTAATGGAGAATTTTCTGTCGTATAATGAGCCTCAATCCGGCGACGGTCGGCTGAGACACACCACAAGCCACCATATTCCGTGGCCACCCACATTCGTCCGGCCGCATCGAAACATATATCGGTGATCGTGATATGGGCCAGCGGATTGGCTATCTCATCACCATCCACAATCTCCAACACCTTCCCGGGTTGCGTAAATCCATCAGTCGGAGATTCCGGATTAAATCCCACCAGACCCAGAAGTGTGCCGACCCACACCGTGCCGTCAAGAGGATCTTCGGCCATACACATCACTTCCGGTTCGGCCCATACAGCCCCATTCTGGTCGCGGATCTGATGAATTTCCCGGAAACTGTCATCCGTCTCATCAGGAAGCGTCCCCTTATGATCAAATATAGCTAATGTAAACGGCTTCCGGCGAAGAAACATAGCCAGACGGTTACGGTTCTTATCATGTTTCAGCGCTACGCACTGCAGCCCGTGCCCTGATACCTGCTCTTTAAGGGGCACACTGATCCATGGCATATCCGGACTATCCTTCACATTCCCGCTCTCCATCATTCCCCGACGTGTGGCCTTGGTATAATAATAAAGTCGAAGCCCTGATCCTCCTTCCTTCGGTGCATTATAATCTGAGTGCAAGGTCCATAAGGTGCCTTCTCCATCAAAGGATGGCAATGTAAAGGCTGAGAAATTAGCCCATGAATATGTGGGATGAACAACCCTGAATCCCGGAAATCCCGCCAGAGGATCTTTGGGATGACTGAAATGGAACGGGGCCGCATCGGGCTTACGCAGATTGATAGCAGCAAGCCCCCCGAAGGTAGAGCTTATCCACATATAATCTCCATATTCCGGATCGGCAACCACCCCCGTCGGATCAGGCACAGGAAAACGAGAGCGGTTCTTTTCATAGAGCGACTTCATTGCCTCATCTTTCTCCGTTACCTCCGGTCGGGTATAAGCGCCCGAGGGATAAGTCCATCTCTCCCCGTCATACAACGACACCAATGCCGGTGCTATGACTCCATTATTGGTCCAGTAGGTGGAGAGACCGTAGTTCACTGCCGCTAACCCATATCCGGGAGCATAGGCTATCTTTGAAGCATGCCCCACAGCCGGCACCATAGGCCGCACTGCCTCACTCTCATCCCCGAATTTAATCGAATTCCATTTAGCTTCACCCTGTATGAATCGGCCTCGATCGCGATAGGTCCATGCTTTGCTCAGATCCCATGATCCGGCCACACTCACCGAAGGGGATACGGAAACATAACGGAATAGGTTTTCTGCGTCCGGGCCGTGCGTGATATCAAACTGACATAAATCCGTCCAGATATAGATTAGATACCCATCACGGTTTCGGATGCAATTCCTTTCCAACTGATGAGCCACCATCGAGTATTCTCCGGTTTGTCCGGCCACTCCCACCTGTGGTATACCCAGACTCCGCACCCCACGAACATGCCATCCCTCTCCTTCCGGCTTTATCACACTGACGGCCAGAGCCGTCGTCCCGCTCTGACTTGACAGCAACCCGCAGGCTCCATCTCCCATAGGAAGAAGCCACAAAACTTCCCCGCTCAAATCATCTGATTTGATCTCCCTGAAGTCTGCTATATCACGTGGATTCCCTGCTGCCACCATCAGTTTCCCTTCTTTTAGGAGAAAGGTCCGACTGCCGCTACGGACTGCCTGACGGGCCGCAGTGCCCGTCGTTACCTCCGCTATCTTATTCCCCGTAGTTCCTTCAATTGCAATATAGCCCGCATCAGTCGTGATCCATGCCTCCGTGCCGCTCTGTGTCAGAGACCGCGTATGAATCCAACCCGGAACATGACGATCCTTTAGTTCGGCGTTGTGCTTCACTTCTCCGTTATCTCCTACGAAATCAACCCCCCCATCGGAATAGACCACCGTCAGAAACTTTCCCTCCGGACTATACTCCGCCCAACGGACATTCGTGCCGTTAAGCTTTACGAAATCACTCAGCGGTAGAATTCCCGCCTCCGGAGTAGCCGAATCATAACGCAAAAGAGTCAGATGAGGGTCGGTAAAACTCCAGTAGGTGGTATTATACGTTTTCTGAGCAACTAAAAAATAAGTATAGCGCTCCGTATCTATGATGCGGATTGGTTCGTTATCGAAACCAGGGAAATGACGCCATCCTTCCTGGGCCGACATCTCCGCTGCCCTTCCCTCAGGAGATATAATCCCGATTGATAAAAGCAACATCCCTATCACACAAAAAAATCGATTGTATGGTATCTTTAGTTTCATTGATATATCGTGTTAGTTAGAAGTGCAAAGGGGGTAATAAGGCTACCGGCCTGATATCCCTAATCATCAAACGTTTTTATTCCCCCTAAATTGCTTTTTTACATCATTTCTATCCTTATAATAATCCCTAATTTCTATTTTATTATTAACTTTGTAGGAAGATGGAGACACAAAATAATGAACAATGATTAACTAACTCTTCCCGTGGCTCTCCCACACACAGAGGCCCGCTTCCTTTCTCCATCATCTGATTTAGCCTTATGAGCCTGATCTCATTAGTAATAACCTTCGCAATATGTTTTTCGATGGTGTTCGTCGATCGATCCCGACGGATGCTGATCCTTATCATGACTATCCTTCTGCTCGATTGTTTCCGTATCGGAGGATTCTCATTCAGCGCCGTTCGCGATCTCGCCATCATCACTTTTGCTATAATGGAAATCCGCCGCGGATCCACCTGCTGGCGCCAGCTCCGCCAGACCGTGATTCCATGGCTACTGCTCATAGTCGCCACCGGCGATATGATTCTGATCTTCCATAGTCCTCACCTTCGCCAAACCGTCCCAATCGTCGGTTTCATCCTCAGCGATTTAGCGATAAAAACCGGAGCCCTGGCATATGGCTTTCTCGGAATCGCCGATCGACGTCAGATAGCCTCTTATTGGAAACCAATCTTCTGCGCACTGCTATTCCTTACTTTCATGGGCCTCGTGGAAGTGATGTTCGGTTCCAGTCCGTTACATAACCTTCTCGGAATAGATGCAAGCTGGCGTAATGAGGAGCGTAACCGTGCTACTTCAATTTTCATAAGCCCATTCGATTATGGATACATAAATATTCTCCTTCTCATATATTTCCTCTATCTCAACCGTCATTACCGTCTTGAGAAATGGGTATTCTGGACTGCAGTGGGATGCTGTCTGATCGGTGTGATAATCTGCGGTTGCCGAACTGTACTGGCCACCTTCCTCATATCGATAGTAACATACTCCATATTCGCTTACAATATCTTCCGTAATGCCGGGGTCGGACTCACAGTGGTGATCCTCACTATCTTCGCTTATTCCTACATCCCTGCGGTTCAGGAAAAAGCCGATTTCCTCCTTTCCGCTGTCGGTACAGATACCAACATTGGAGGTAGTTCAGCTGAAATGAGAATGCGACAATACACCGCAACCCTCTATTATGTCCGCAATGATATGTGGTTCGGCAGAGGATATAACTTCTTCAATATCGATATGGGCTGGGATGAAGGAGGATTCTCCACATTGCGCGATGACGATCTAATGGGACTCGAAGGCATATTGATGAGCTATATGCTGGAACGTGGAATCGTAGGATGTGCATTCTATCTTCTCTTCTACGGAACCTTTATAATCTATATCTTCATCCGCCGACCCCGATTCAAACAGGAAGCCGCTTGTATCATCACCCTCCTCATCGCCTGCGTCTCATTCGGAAACATGACCGGTGAACTCGGATCTGTCCTTCCCACCCTTCTCTTCTGCGGTATGTATTATAAAATCGGACTCATCCGTTATCGCCTCACTGAAAGGGAACGGCGCTACAAGGAAGCAGTTCTCCATGAACAAGCCCTCCGCGAACACCTCATCCCCTCCTCCTCATCCCTCCTCCCCCAGAGCTCCCAAAGCTCCCAAAGCTCCCAAAGCTCCATTTCCTTACCATCAGCGCGAAGCTCGTCGGTGTGCAAGCCCTGAAAGGGATTGAGGCAGCCAATGCCCCCACCCGCGCGAAGCTTGTTCTGTGCAAGCCCTGAAAGGGATTGAAGCCTCTAATACCCCCACCCGCGCGAAGCAGTTTCCGTCCCGACTCTGTCGGCTCCCTCCTCTCCCTCTCCACATTCATTCTAATCCTCCAAATCCTCAGATACCATGACCGTTGGAATTCTCACTCATCACTGGAAAGACGATTACGGAACCATGCTCCAGGCATATGCCATACGCCGCGCCGTAGAAAATGCCGGGCACGAACCCCTGTTCATTGATCTCTGCCTCCCCTATGCATCATCGCATTGGGGACGCATCGCCGGTGCATTCCGCCATCGCCGCTTTGAAGAGTTCCGACGTGTGTTCCTCACTCCTCTTTCCCTCCTACCTTACCGCTCCATGGGCGAACTCCGCCGCAATCCACCCCTCTGTGATTGCTACCTCACTGCCGGCCCGTTCACCTGGAACCCCTCCACCTGCGGTAATTTCCTCCCGGCTTATTTTCTTGCGTTCGGCCCAGAGTCCACTCGCCGTATCGCATACGCACCATCTTCCGGCCTCTCAAGCTGGGCTGATACTACCGCCTTTCACATCCCCGAAATCTCACGAGCCCTCGGCCGTTTCTCCTCTATCCTCCTCGCAGCTCCTTCCGAAGCCCATATATGTAAGGATATCTTCGGCCATCACGCCCTCCAGGTGGTGGAACCCATCCTATTGCTCGACGACTACCTCGAAGTCACCGGCCCCCTCACCCCCGGCGATGAAATAGTGACCTATCTACGCGAGCCACTTCCCGACCTCAACACCGCCGCCTCTCTCTTCTGCAACGAAATCGGCCTTCCCCTCCATGAAATAGGCACTTATTCCACAGGCCATGCCATTGGAGCCTCACGCACCGATTCAGTCCGCGACTGGGTATCCGGCATTGCCGAAGCACGGATGGTCATCACTGACTCCCCCTCGGCCCTGGCCCTGGCTCTGATCTATCATCGCCCCTTCGCAATATGCCTCTCTGATTCTCAGAATGCCCTTCGGGTATACGATCTCCTAACAGCCCTTGGCCTCAAAGATCACATCATCCACTCATCCGTAGCCACCGATCGCCTCTGTGAACTCCTGAACGATCCCATCGACTGGAAACTAATCGACCTCCGTCTCGGTGTCCTCCGTTCCGAATCGCGCCGGCTCCTCCGCCAAGCCCTCTCATAGGCCCCACTCCCCGTCAGCGCGAAGCTGTTTCCGTTCCGACTCTGTCGGCCCCTTCCCCGTCAGCGCGAAGCTTGTCCTGTGCAAGCCCTGAAAGGGATTGAAGCCTGAATTGCCCCCAATCCTCATATAATTTCCATCCGCCTATAAAGACAAAAGCATATCTCCGATATCCATAATCGCGCATTCTCCCACTCTATACCATCGATCATATCTTCTTAATATAATATTTCCTCCTGCACGCTTCATTTTTTTAGTAATTTTATTTGCATTCTTTAAATAATTTAATTAATTTTGCCCCAACTAAGGTCTGCTATCATTATCCTCATTTATTTTTACTCATTTCTCGGAGTATGAAATAGATTTAGATTTAGGTCAGCAATTATATTTTATTTGGTCAACAATATAAACCCTATAAATATCATAGCTAATGAGAAAATTTACTACTCTCGCTCTAATTGGCTTTTGTTCGCTTGGTGCCGTTGCAGCCAACCAATCTGTCCAGGAAACCGGCCGCTTCTCTCGCCAGCTGAAGCATGTCTCCCTCCCCTACAGTAATACCTCCGCGGCACATCAAGTCGCTCCCAAGGCAGATGACTCCACAACCGCTCCCGAATCACTTATCGGCAAAAGCTATCTCACCCTCTATAATGATGGTGATATGGACTGCGTCGGCAACTTCACAGTTACTGCCGGAGCAAACGACTCCATCGTCCTTAACGACCTTGCTCAGGGTTACAGCCTGACAGGTGTCTATGACTCTAAGGCCGGAACTATCACAATACCCACAAACCGTGTAATCGCAACTCATAGCACTTACGGCCCCATCACTGTCTACGCCCTTGATCTCGAAGCCGAGTCCTACAACCGTAATCCTGTCGTAATGACCTGGAAGGATGGTAAATTTGTCTCCAATTACGGTTTCTATGGCCTCGTCTCCGCAGGCGCCCTCATCTTCATGGGTCCCTTCACCACCGATACACCCAATGCCTCCGCTACGTTCGTACAGAGCTCCGAAACCGTAACAATACCTCTTAAGGTAACATCCGATGGCACTATCCTTAATGTCCTCGGCCTCAGCGCTATGACTTACGGTAATCGTATCCAGTTCCCCCTCACTCTCAACAAGGAATCCATGAAGGCCACTGCGCCTTTCCCTAATGAGGTGGACAAAGCGGTGCTTTCCTCCGGAACACGCACATACTCCCTTGGCGAACTCGACGCGAACAATTACATCGGTTCATCCCTCACTCTCGCCGTAGATACCACAGCCACTTCTTCCGTACTCTCCAATCCTAAGGCTTTCTACGGTTATAAGAACGGCACAAGCTATAGCGGTTACGTCATGACCGACTTCAAGATTAATGCCGGGGTCAATGTCTTCCATCCTTCTGAGGAAGATACCGAAACCGCCACCCCCACAATCGGCGGTATCACATATCTTATCAACCGCACTGCCGGCACTGCACAAGTAACAGGCTGCGTTGCCACTCTCACCGAAGTCAACATCCCCACTGAAATCACTCAGGGCCAGAATAAATTCACAGTCGTAAGCGTCGCTAAAAACGCTTTCATGGCTAGTAAGACAATCACTTCTGTCACAATCCCCGCCTCAGTGAAAAACATCGAAACCGACGCTTTCCGCAATATGTCAGGCCTCAAAACCCTCAATCTCCCCTCTATCAAAGACTGGGTTTCCGTGACCTTCGCCAACGGTAACGCCAATCCTATCTATAATGTATACGGGTCGATTGCTTCTCAATGGGGCACCGTTTATTTCGATGGCAAGGCTCTCGATGCTAATCTCGTGATTCCCGAGGGAGTTACACGCATCGGCCGCGCTTTCTATGGCGCTAAGGTAATCGAGACTGTCTCTCTTCCCAGCTCCCTTACTTATATGGGCGACCAGGTATTCACTAACTGCGAGAAAATCACATCTGTCGTAATTCCTGCAGCCGTAGATTCTATCGGTAGTGCTTTCTATAACTGTAAGGCTCTTGCCGAGGTCACTTTCAAGGGCGCGCCCTCTTACCTTAACAATACTTTCAACAGCACCGCCATCACCGAGATGAAACTTCCCGAAGGGGTCGAATTTATCGGAACCAGTACATTCGGAAGCTGTAAGTCACTCAAGAAGATTGAGCTTCCCGCTTCTCTCGATAATGTCGGTATCATGTGCTTCTATGGTTGCTCCGCTCTCGAAGAAATCACATCTAAAGCTGTCAATCCCCCTACAGCATCCCTGATGGCTTTCGACAGCGTTGACAAGGAAATTCCCGTGTATGTCCCCGAAGCTTCTATCGAGGAATATCAGAAGGCTTCCCAGTGGAATGATTTCACCAACTATAAGCCATACGTTGGCACTGGCGTTGAAGGAATCTCCTCAGAGGATGTTGATGCCACCCCCGTTTACTATAATCTTCAGGGTGTACGCGTAGCTAACCCCGAACAGGGTCTCTACATCGTTGTCAAGGGATCTAAGACATCCAAAGTATATGTAAAATAAGCTTACTTAGTATCGTTTAATTTTGAATACTTACTTATATATAAGTATTTTATGGGAGAGGCGTTCCGGTTTTTCGGGGCGCCTTTCTCATATACCACTCCCCTATGATACGATTTAATTCCTGTATACGTTTCTAAGATAGATATGCAAACCCCGCCTATCATCGGGCCATCACCCCGCATCACCATCCTCCATATCCTCTAATTTCTTTCTGAATTGAATAATCGTCTCTTTGTCAATAAACTCTCGGAGGCCGCAAGCCGGTATCCCGACGCGACATTCTCGCGGCGCGGCCAGATTTATACCTGTGTTAATCCCTTCTCTTATCATCTGATCCGTAAGGGACATATTCCTTATCAGGAAATAGATGGGCTATACGTCGATGGAATCCTGATGCAAAAACTCGTCAACCTCCTTTGGAAAACCGATATCCTGCGTCTCAGCTTCGACATGACCGGAATGGCTCCGGATCTATTCACCCGACTTCAGTCGTCGGATGAATCCATATTCTTCATCGGCGCCCGCCACGAAGAGATAAGTGCCAGTGTGGATACCATAATGAAAGCATACCCCGGAATAAACCTTGCCGGATTCCGTCACGGATATTTCGATTCCCCCCAAGAACGTGAACACGAGATCCGCAATATAATAGCTGCCAACCCCGACTTCGTGATCATCGGTATGGGAGCCCCTATTCAGGAACATTTCCTTATCGACCTTAAAAAAGCCGGATTCAAAGGAATCGCCTTCACTTGCGGAGGATTCCTTCATCAGACCGCCAACCGAATCAATTACTATCCCGACTGGGTGAACCGTTATAATCTCCGCGCTTTCTATCGCCTTTTTCACGAAAAGAATCTTTTCAAACGCCTCTATAACGTTCTCCTCCAATTCCCAATCCTCTTCACCCTCGATACCATCCGCACACGCCTCTCACGCCCCTGAGAGCCTTGCGCCCTCATCAGCATTTCCCCTCCCTCCCCTTCAGCGTGAAGCTCGTCCTGTGCAAGCCCTGAAAGGGATTGAAGCCCGCACATTTTATCCTTTTCCATATTTGCGGCGTTATAATTGTATGAAAATGACGCATTCCACTAAAAATACTTCCCCCAGCCATCTCAAAAAAGATGCCAGGCCAATTCTTAAGGATATCCTTCATGTCGTGCTTCCCCTCGGAGTCTCGGTCGGTCTGATCATATGGATGTTTCATCGTCTCGACTTCCACCGCATCGGAGATGTCCTCTCCCATGATTGCGATTTCTTCTGGATTGGGATGATGATGTTCATCACAATGCTATCACACATCATCCGCGGTATCCGCTGGGGTATACAATTACGTGCCGCCGGAGTGCCACGTATGCCGGTGGTAGCCGAAAGCGTCTCCATCTTCTCTGCTTATGCCCTGAATCTCGTGGTCCCTTATATGGGGGAAGCTTTCAGGTGTATTTATGTGGCACGGCGTGAGAAAGTAAAACTCTCCACCGTAGTAGGTACCGACCTTGGCGACCGTGGCTCGGATGCCGTAGTGGTGGTCTGTCTCCTTGGCGTCGCCCTCATTGTGGCCCATCCCGCATTGATGAAATTCTTTGACCAATATCCTCTCGGAAAAAGTCTCGAAAATATTTTCTCCCACTGGGAACTCTGGATCGGCATTCTCGCGGCATTCGGATTATTTATTCTCGCCGACCGCCGCTGGAAAAACAAAAAATTCTTCTCCGGTATCAATCAGACCGTATCCCGCATGTGGCAAGGATTCAAGGTTCTTTTCTTCATGAAGGGACGATTGGCCTATGTCTTCCTCACCATCGGGATCTGGACCTGCTATTTTCTCGAAACCTACTGCTGTTTCTTCGCCTTCCCCTTCACCCGCGAGCTCATTCATATCCCCGGCTCCGCCTATGGCCTGATTCCTGGGCTGGTGGTTTTCGTGTTCGGTTCATTCAGCATGGCAGTCCCCAGCAATGGCGGGCTCGGGCCGTGGAATATCGCAGTGATGTATGCCCTGATGCTTTACGGCGTAAGTCACACTGACGCCGCCGCGTATTCAATCGTGGCATGGGGATTTCAGGCTATCATGCTTGTCGCTCTCGGCATTTTCTCGGCTTTCTATATCACGATCACCAACCGTCGTCTGAATCGGACCCCGACCCATGCGCTCAAACAGCAAAATAGCGCGACGCCGGATGCCCGATGATCAGCCCTGTCGTAGTAGCCGAGGGCCATAGCGCCCCATGCTCAGTGAGGCGTATTCCCATTGATTCATAATCCAATATCTCATCAAGCAGCCAAACCAGCGACTGATCCGGAAGCGAAGGATACCCCACAGCCGGACGGATGCCCTGGCCCTCGGGGAGTCCCCATATCCGCTCCCTCACCTCCCGGTGAAGCCATTCCGTGGCCGCTTCAGCAAGCCTATGCGAGAGGGAATGTAACAACAGACTCCGATAATCGTCAGATCCCCGGAGATGTTCGATTTCCTCGGGTAATCCCGTCCCTGCCAATGTCACGGTGAATAACCCTATATGATCCCCCTCAGCAGATATAAAATCACTCATCGCAAGAGTCTTCCCGCTCACCGGATTAGCAGTCAGCGAACGCTGTGTCGGCAGCAACAACCCTGTTTCCAATTCTATATCATCCCCTTTCCTGACTGCCCCTCCAATCCACACTCTCCCCGGAATCACGAAATCCATTTCTTTCAAAAGAGCCTTCGCATCATCAAGGAGCCTTCGGGTCTCTTCACCGATTCTCTCTCCGGCTTGCAATCGGGAGATTTCCGCCGGATCCAGTTTCCATTCGGAAAGGAATGCGCGCCAGTTGATTAGTTCCGTGGCTTCATCCAGAGGAATCTTCACATCAATCAGCCCTTGCTGACGCGGCATAGGCGACGGAGTTTTCACTCCCGAGCCCCGCTTTTGTGCCTCTTCCGGACTCAATTGCGGCTCCTCTGATTCATAGGATGCACGCCATCGCTCCTGCTTCTCTCGATTCGCCGCAGCAGCCTTGATACCATTAGGCCCAAGGAATTCCTTCATCACAGCCGACAGGGTGGCGGCATCCCCGGTCCGCACCACAGCTCCCGAATACACCGGGGCTATCTTCACGGCCGTATGAATATCCGATGTGGTGGCCCCTCCCACAAAAAGAGGAATCTTCAGTCCCTCATCCTCCATACGCTTCGCCACATTCACCATCTCCTGAAGCGATGGCGTGATAAGCCCGCTCAGAGCTATCGCTGAAGCTTTTTCTTCGAGCGCTGCCCGCAATATCTCCTCTGGCTCCACCATCACCCCTAAATCCTTTACCTCAAATCCTCCGCAACGCAACACTATAGCGACAATATTTTTCCCTATATCATGCACATCCCCCTTCACTGTGGCCAACACCACCACAGCCCTGTCTCCACCCGCCGGCTTCTCACCGTTCTGCTCCCTGATAAGCGGTGTCAGCAAATCCACCGCCCCTTTCATCACTCCCGCACTTCTCACCACCTGAGGCAGGAACATCTCCCCGCGGCCAAAGCGCTCTCCTACACGGTTCATCCCCGTCATAAGCGCATGCTCCACCACCCTTAATGCCGATCCTCCGCATTCCTTTAATGCGGCTTCGAGGAAGGGCTCCAATCTATCCTTACTCCCCGCTACAAGGCGTTGGGCCAATGCCTCTGAAGCGGTAATTTCGGCCTCTTTTCCCTTCGGAACATCCTTTTTCTCCCTACTCTTTGTTTCTTTCTCCGCAGCCAGTCGCTCTTTCAGAGTCATAGCATATTTCAGCAGTGACTCCGAAGCTCCGGAATAACGGTTAAGAATCACATCCTCAACCGCTTTCAGCATCTCCGGCTCAATCCATTCCGAGCTAAGGGGCGTCGCCGGATTAATGATGGCCATATCCATCCCTTTCTCTATATTCTTCTCCAGAAAGACCGCATGCATCGCACGACGCACCGGATTCACTCCACGGAACGAGAAGGAGAGATTGCTCACTCCCCCACTCACCTTCGCCCCCGCAAGATACGTCTTTATCCATTCTGTGGCCCGGATAAAATCAAGGGCATAGGAATCATGCTCGGGAAGTCCGGTAGCCACAGCCAATACATTGGAATCAAAGATTATATATTCCGCCGGAATTCCTCCGCGCTCAGTCAGAAGTTGATAGGCACGGCTACATATCTCCACACGGCGCTCGAATGTATCGGCCTGCCCTTTCTCATCAAATGCCATCACCACCATCTCGCACCCAAGACTATAGATCTCCCGGGCTCGCTTAAGGAATTCCTCCTCCCCGTTTTTCAGAGATATAGAGTTCACTATTCCCTTCAGCGGCAGAAGACGGATTGCTTTGCGTATCACTTCGAAGTCTGAAGAATCAATCATAAGCCTGACTCCCGCCGTGCGTGGGTCTGCACCCAGACGTAGCAGGAATGCTGTCATTGATGCTCCGGCATCAAGCATAGCATCATCCATATTGATATCAAGCACTGAAGCGCCTTTTTCAATCTGCCCTGCCGCTACATCAAGACATTCTTCCCAATTTTTCTCTGAGATCAGTCGTAGAAATTTTCGCGATCCTGCCACATTGCATCTCTCTCCTATCTTTACGAATCCCTTTTTCTCCCCCCTTTGTGGCATTTTTCCTAAAGGCCGGGGATTATGATTACGGCTTTCCTCGGCAATTGCCCTGATATGATCGGGAGTGGTGCCGCAGCATCCTCCTATAATATTGGCCAATCCGCCCGCTAAAATCTCTCTCACTTCTCCCCGCATTATCTCGGGAGTATCAAGATAGCGTCCTAAAGCATCGGGAAGACCGGCATTGGGATGCACCGATACCGCCCCCGGAACCCGTTCCGACAGTTCCTTGAGAAAGGGTATCAGCTGACGCGCGCCGAATCCGCAGTTCAGGCCGATGGAAAGAGGATGCAGATGCCCCACGGCCTCCACCATTTGCTCCAGACTATGACCCGATAGAAGACGTCCCTGTTCGGTAAGTGTGGCAGATATCATCAATGGAATCTCTCTCCCCGCGCTTTCAAAAGCGCATAAGATTCCATAGCCTGCGGCTTTCATATTCAATAGGTCGAAGGCTGTCTCTAACAGGAGTAAGTCTGCTCCCCCCTCGATAAGAGCTAAGGATTGCTCATAATAAGCCTCTGCCATTTTATCAAATTCAGCCGAAGGATTCCCGGCACTCTGAATCGAAATTGAAAGAGACTCGCCCGTCGGCCCCATACTCCCGGCCACTAACGGACGCCTCTCCTCGCTGATTCCATGTCTTTCGCAATATTCATCCACAACCCTACGCGCCAGAGAGGCTCCGGCATTGCAGATCTCCTTCACTCGGTCGGAAAGTCCGTATTCTCTCAGCGACAAAGAGTTCGCATTAAAGGTATCCGTGGAGATTATATCAGCTCCAGCCTCCAGATAGGAGAGATGAATACGTGCTATCACATCCGGTCGTGTCATGACCAGCACATCATTACATCCTTTCAGAGCATGAGGATGATTCAAAAAAAGTTCCCCACGGAAGTCATCTTCCGTGAGGCCTTCGCGCATTATCATTGTCCCCATTGCCCCATCAAGCACCATTATCTCCCGCTCCAGTCTCTTTCCTATATCCATCTTGTTTTCTTTTGCCAAATTCAATATATCGCCTTCGCCACTTCTCTAACGCTATCCGAGGCATAATGCGTATAGAAATGTATCCCGGGTACTCCCCTTTCAATAAGTTCACGGCATTGCGCCACACACCATTCCACGCCACAGGCTGCCGCCGCAGCATCCGTCTGGCATTTCATAAGTTCGTTGGAGAAGGCTTCCGGTATATCTATATGGAACACCCGTGGCAACACCGTCATCTGATGCGCTTTCGTTATCGGTTTAATTCCCGGAATGATAGGCACCGTTATGCCGGCCTCCCGACAACGCGTCACAAATTCGAAATACTTCTCATTATCAAAAAACATCTGTGTCACCAGGTATCGCGCCCCTCCATCCACCTTCATCTTTGCCGTCCGCAGATCGAAGGCAAGGTTTGGTGCCTCCTCATGTTTCTCCGGATAGCAGGCCATTCCATAGCAGAAGGGAGTCTCTATTCCTTCAATCGGGGTGCCGTCTATTCCGATTCCCCGATTGAAATCATTCACCTGCCGTTGAAGGTCGGTGGCATACCGATGATATTTCTCCGGATCCTGTATCATGGTATCCACCGATTTGGAATCCCCCCTCAGCAGCAAGAGGTTGGTGATTCCGAGGAAGTTGAGATCCAGCAAGGCATACTCAGTCTCATCCTTGGAGAAACCCTTGCAGATTATATGCGGCACAGCCGGTATCCCATACCGATTCTGTATGGCGGCCGCGATAGCCACTGTGCCGGGGCGTCGCCGGATTGTGGTTCGGCGATGACTCCCGTCCGGCTGTGGCACATAGATCGCCTCGCTATGATGCGAGGTGATATTGATATAGGCGGGATCGAATTCCCTCAGTTTATCAACGATGGAATAGACCCTGTAGACACTGTTCCCCTTCAGCGGGGGAAGCAGTTCGAAAGAGAAAAGTGGCGACGATGCTGAGACCATCCGCTCAGCAATCGCCGGCATGGGTAATTTAGGAAATTCCATAGTTACTCATCAGATAATCACTCATCAGATAGTTTCCAATGCCTGTGCAAGATCGGCGATAATATCATCTATATGTTCGGTGCCGATTGAAAGGCGTATTGTGGACGGAGTGATCCGCTGTCGCTCCAGTTCCTCCGCACTCAGCTGCGAATGGGTGGTGGTATAGGGATGGATCACAAGACTTTTCACATCGGCAACATTAGCCAACAGTGAGAATATCTCAAGAGAATCGATAAATTTCCAGGCTTCTTTCTCTCCTCCCTTTATCTCAAATGTGAAGATTGACCCTGCCCCATTAGGATAGAGGCGCGTATATAGCTCGTGATCCTTATGATCCGGCAACGATGGATGATTCACCTGCTCCACCTTCGGATGATTCGCCAGAAATTGCGCCACTTTCAAAGCATTCTCCACATGACGCTCCACTCTGAGCGACAGAGTCTCCACTCCCTGGAGGATTAGGAACGCATTGAACGGAGAGATACACGCTCCTGTATCGCGCAACACCACCGCACGGATTCGTGTCACAAAGGCTGCCACCCCGGCCACCTCCGTAAACACCGCACCATGATAACTCGGATCAGGCTTAGCGAGAGTCGGGAAGCGGTCGGGATTTGCCGACCAATCGAAATTACCACCATCCACAATTATTCCCCCAAGGGAGGTGCCGTGGCCACCAAGAAATTTAGTAGCGGAATGCACCACTATATCCGCCCCCTGCTCTATAGGACGAGCCAGATAGGGCGTCCCGAAGGTATTGTCCACAATCAAGGGAATCCCATGACGATGTGCTATCTCGGCCAGTCCGCGGATATCGGTCACATCGCAATTCGGATTTCCAAAGGTCTCCACTATCAGCAGTTTCGTATTCGGCTGAATTGCTCTCTCCACAGCCTCCGTATCCGATACATCCACAAATGTAGAACTGATTCCCCGGGTAGATAAGGTGTTGGCAATAAGATTAGTGGTGCCCCCATAGAGATTATCCGCAGCCACCACATGATCCCCGTTAAGGGCTATATTCTCTATAGCATAGTCGATCGCCGCCGCCCCGCTGGCAACAGCAAGAGCCGCAACTCCTCCTTCAAGAGCGCAGACACGCTTCTCCAGAACATCCTGCGTGGAATTCGTGAGCCGTCCGTAGATATTTCCCGAATCCTTGAGCGCAAAACGGTCGGCGGCATGCCGGGAATCATGGAAGACATACGAGGTGGTCTGATAAATAGGCACCGCGCGGGCATCTGTTGCCGGATCCGGTTGCTCCTGCCCGACATGAAGCTGGAGTGTCTCGAAGTGTAAAGGTTTCTTTGCCATAGGAATTAAATTATATCGCAAAATTAATACTATAGAGATTATTTTCCAAACATCTTTTATATTATGAAATTTATTCCTAATTTTGTATTATTATTCAGAATCATATTCCACATAAACTCTTCCATCCTATGATTCAAAGAATATTATTCCCCTATATACCAATGATATCAGAAGAATAAGAATGAAATTAGGAAAATAATTAATATGAGCGAACGTCTTGATGAAAAGGATCTTGAAATCCTTGCCGAACTCCAGCGCAATGGCCGCCAGACCAACAAAGAACTCTCAGCCACCGTCCATCTCTCCACCACTCCCACCTTCGAGCGAGTAAAACGTCTCGAACGCGAAGGTTATATCCGGGGCTACACAGCCCTTCTCGATGCAGAGAAGCTTCAGGTCGGCTTTGTAGCCTTCTGCTACCTCAAAATGAAACAACACACCTACGACAACGCCATGCAGATCATTGAAGCCGTGCAGCGCATCCCCGAGATTGTGGAATGTTACAACATCTCCGGCGACTACGACTTTCTCCTGAAGATTTACACCCGTGACATGAAAGCCTACCAGAAATTTCTCCTCCGGATCTTAGGCGAGATTGACTGCATTGGTTCCCTCAACAGCTCCTTTGTCCTCTCCGAAATCAAAAACAATCACCAGCTCCCCCTCCGCTAATCTCCCCTCCGATAATCTCCCCTCCCCAATCCATCTCTCCCTAATCCATCTCTCCCTAATCCATCTCTCCCTAATCCATCTCCTCCCTAATCCATCTCCTCCCTAATCCATCTCCTCCCTAATCCATCTCCTCCCTAATCCATCCCCTCCCT
>JAAVFV010000013.1 GCA_014800525.1 Bacteroidales bacterium
ATCCGCTTCACATTGAATGTCGGTATATTTACCGAGGCTTTTTGGCTTGAATGTGAGGATTTCAAGAATACCGGGATGACACCTACTTTCCCTAAGGAATATGAGTGTGCTATCCGGGAGCGAATCGGCGGCTTGCTTACGGTCAAAGAGGATAAATGGTATTGCATTACATCAGGCTCGGATGTCGTGAAACTATGGAGCGATATAGAGCACGATCTAACAGAATATATAATACCGTTCTTTATCCGTTACAATACCGAATCTGATGTCATACCCAATCAATTTATCTACCGGAAAGGAGGCAAGCAATGAGACACATCCTAATTATAATTCTAACTGCATTTACTTTATGCGTATCATGCAAGTGCAAAAACTCTGCGTCTGCGTCAAATGACAATAATCAGGATTCCATTATGGATGTAGGCGGCGGCAATACGTTTGAGTTCCTAAAGAAGCACGGCATAGAATATGAATCGCTTATCGCGAAAGATGATTCTTTGCCGGCCCCATCTGACCGTGATTTTCTCCTTACCACCCCTGAACAGTATTCATTGCTAAGAGGCGTAATCACTTCTGATTTTACACCATCAGACACCGCATCGGCATATCTTGTATCTGTCCGTCAAATAAACGACAACGTAATCCTATGTCAATACAAATATCTTTTCAGTGATGCCGAAGATGTGTATATTGCCACATACGATACTGACGGACACCTGATTGACGCGATGTTCACGGGTAATGATTGGGATAAGTCGGAAATTGCTTACGATTTGACAGACTCTACAGAGTTAGTCTCCGTCAATCATACTTTAGTGTATTTTATTGGAGACCATGAGTTTACTTATAATCATGAATACAAAGAAATAGAACATAATGTCAATACCGACAAGGACACAACCACCTACTCTCAAATGGCATCAATGACTTGTAACATAGAGCCGAACGGTAATATCGACATAACTATGGAAGACGGATATGAAGATGGTGTGTTCAGATTAAGGCGTGGTTCATACAGTAAGGTGGAATGGAAACTAATGAATGATATGCTCTCACTGACCCGCTATCCTTATTCAGATAATAAAGTGCTTGACCAATGGAACGAATTGGGGAATATGGTTAATGCGGCTTCCTATGAATCATTCGTTTATCATTTTTTCAAATATGTATTCTTGCCACAGCCTGAAAAGGTCTTGAAGTGGGTTTACGATAATCGTGATTACAAATCGCTGACCTTGACAAGACCACTTGGATTCTATTATACATATACTCCACAATCCCGCAAAATCATAGACGATGCCATCACTCGACTTGATAATCCGGCAATGCTGGCATATTATAAGGAAATGACAGAACTGTGGATTACATACGGACAAAACTAAAATATGACTGATAATCGAACTGACATATATCCGAGTATCTGGCGGATAATTAGTATTATATTTGCCGGTTCATTGCTCGTCATTGGTTGTTACCTCATGACTTTACATCCGCGTGCGGGTATAGAAAAATTCATCGGATATTTCGGAATTCTCTTTTTTTCTTTCGCTGTTATTNTTGGATTTGTCTGGNTGATATTGNGNNTAATGCGAAAGCCGCTTGCAAGGATATGTGATGACAGACTCGAATATCTGATACCGGCAAAAATGAAGTATGAAATTATTCCGTTTCTATATGTTGAAATGTTTGTGACAGTAAAAGTGGGCGCAAAACTCATAAGAGCCGACTACCTGACCGGAGTCAGTAAAAATACAGGGATNGTGAATACTCTTGTCCCNATCGGAAANGTGTGNGATATGNTCAACCANCGNTTAGAAAAATTTTGGTCACAACCAATGTTATCACAGCCATTGAACAGAGCGTCTGTAACAAAGTATCTCTTGACGATGGGTATCGAACCTTGGCGTTTTGACTTCGATACGACAAGTAAACCGGATTGTATGGTGGTGATGCGCGATGGCGACCGTTACAAACTGATCTATATAGATGATAGAGGTGCCGGCAAAACTTTAAGCAATCATCTTTCCGAGAACGATGCGTGCCATGCGTTGCTGGAAAATTTTTTAGAGGAAGAAGCCTTCAAATCTAAACACGGAATCAAATGAAGATGCGTACACGTTTCTTAATAACATTGCTAACTTTAACCGCTTTCATTAGTAGCGGCCAGACATTTCTCACACAATACCTTAAGCTAATATCATATTAAAGACAAATTCGTATCCTATGGTTATATCGTTAATGTCAATTTTAATAATTATAATATTCCTTTCTTTCGGTATTATGGTCAAAAGTCCAAAATATGGCCTATACCTTTATAAAGGAGCGATTTTGATTATTATGGTAATCGTATTATTCGTAGCTCTATTTATTTCTTTGGGACCTAATGATATTTCATCACTTAACATCAACCTACATCCGTGGAAGAATTATCTGCGTTATCGTGTGATTGCGGCGGTGGTTTGCGATATAGTAATTTTCGCAATCTCTCAGTTCCCTTTGTTGTTCGTGAAATATCATAAGAAAATGCGATTAATGAAATATGAGGGAAGTGTCTATATTGTAGCGCTGATAATAGGGATTATATGTCTTACAAAATTTAGTGGAGTTGATAGATTGAATGATGCTAAATTACAAGCAGGTAATGATGTGGTTAGACTCATAGATGAATACAACAGAACTCATCAAAAACAGTGTCAGTCACTTTCAGAGTTAGGCTTGAAGCCTGCTATAGATTATTTTTATGAATATAAAGGCATGTGGTTTGTATTAAATGCNAACGACAAAGCTTTTGATTTGCGTTTTTGTAGTCCGCACGGTAGCAACTTGAATTACGATTTTACATATTCGAGTGATATCCATGAGTGGCACGGAACCATAATTTGGTAAATCACATGTAACTAAATCTTATTTTGTGGGCTTTTGATAATATGTTGGTGTTATCAGTAGTCCACNATTCTTAAAGGTCAAAATCACATTTTACAATTTTACATATGAAAAATATAAAGACNCTATTCATAATAATTNTTTCTTTAGCGANANTATGGTTATTTGATACNTTACATGGATGCTCCCTAATCAGTTTTAGGGAATCAAATATATCTTTTTATGACTTGTCAAAAGAGATGAAAGATACTATTCTATATTGGAAGGAAAATCAAGGTAGTTACTTTACTAACATTGATAGTTTAATTCAAAATGGAGATGGTATGCCACTTGTTATATCTTTTGATGAAAAATATTCTTTGGAAAACGAGAAATTTGGACCTTGGGTGAAAAGTAGAATCTTAACCCGAGTTTCAGACGGCAAAACATTCAAATTCCCAAGATATCCTCCCGTCCCATTTATTATCAGGAATGATACGCTTGTTATTCAAACAGATTATAATATACTTCTCTTATGGGACTCAACATTGAAATGGCATCTCCATAAATTAAGATAATAATACTAAAAATTAGCTAATTATGCGGTATCTACGGATTATTAACTATGACTTATTCCTCATAATGTTTTTTCTAAGCGTTATATGTTGTATTTCGTGTAATAGTGAAAAATGTAATTCCTTTGTTTCAAAGGATGAATATTTAGAGTATGCCCAATATGATGCCACTGATTGGTATGAGAAATGTAATTGTCAGAATATTTTGACAAAAGATATATTGTTTACCTTTGAAAAAGATTTTCCAATAGACATTTCGTTTATTGACTATGAATTCTTGATTATAAGGCAAGGTGTAATTTATCGGGGTTTGTTTGAGTACAATATCAAGATAAAAGATTTAACATTTTGTATGGATGATAATCTTTCTAAAGTAAATACCTTAGCATTTATCTTGTTAGACCATACAAATAAACAGGTGTATAAATGGTATAATGATGAATCATACTACCTATATAAGAAAGACAAATATCGTATATCACTTAGAGGCGATGGTAATTTCTCACTCAGATAATCTTGTAATGAATTAAATGTACAAACTCTTTGTTCTTAAAGTATTTTCAGACGATGAAATTGACCGATAAACGATTTTTGATCTGGATAATTATGATTGCTATAATGCCGTTTATGATGGGCGTCTTTACAGGATTGGTCCTTTGTAACACATTCTCTGAATTGTTCCATTACCAAAATATTGAGCTGTTTTTACTATGGGAAATCATCTACTTGTCGGGGGGATTACTTTCCTATCATAAATTGTATGACTTAAATTGGATACAATGTGCTTTTCTCTGTTGGGGTATCGTATGCCCGTTATTGCTTTGTTCATCTTTTATATGGGCAGGAATAAGAATCCATAACGGCTTCAGTGGATTAGCCTATTTTGTGGTTTCTTGTATTTCTTGGGGTGTCAGCATTGTCCCGTTAATGGCGGGCTCGTGGCTTTATAAAAGATATTTTGTTATTTAATACCCATGAGGAGATATGAAACTCAGGACTATCGTCATATTGGCTTTATGTGGTGTGATAATGCTGATATATGCACTGTATAATTTCCTATTAGTTCCCATATTTATGTATGGATGGGCTACCGGAGCTTTTATAATCATATCACATCAAAAGAAGATCAAACTTAACTGTAAGGATTTTCTAAATAAATACAGTTGGTATTATTTTGGAATCTCGGTATTGCTTATCTTTCTTGCAGGCGTTAATTCTATAGGTTATCATAATAGTGCAAAGGAATATCGACGATGTTTTGATGCTGAAATCAATGATACGGTCGTCAGTTTGGATAGCTGGGGTAAAATGGGAAATGAAATTTATTTGGCAAAAGGGGAATCGTATGTAGTATTTTTAAAGCCATTGACCGAAGTGATAGACTTGGAAAAAGTTATACAGAAAAAGAAGAATATTGTAACTTTGCGGAAGAAAGCCAATAATGATACAATCGTTTTTGTAGATTCTTACTACTATAGATGGATTTTTAAGATTGGAGATCCATCATTAAAAACTATTTTTGAAAAATAATAATATCTATTATTACTTTAGTTAAAGGAGAATATACAAAAGTAATCCCCATACTCATGCACAGAGATTACTGGAAGTAAAGGATTTGTATATTATCAAATTGAGGGTTCTCAAAAGTTATTACATAGACAATCTTATTCCTGACATTTGTGGGGCATGATCATCAAGGGGGATTTGTTCTCAACCTACAATCACGTTTCTGTCCGTGTCTGGCGCCGACATTGAAACGGAACAGGGTACATAATGAAAGATTAATCTTCTGATTTACAAGCCTGTTCGGGATGAACAGTTGAGCATTTTTGCCAAAATTGTTCTCAAGCCTTATTCAATTGCTCTGTGGTAGTTCGGTTGCTGAAACTAAGACCAGATTGAGTTAGATTTGAGAGGAAGTCATCACGACTTCAAGATGAGATTCACGGCGGGTCGTAGAATCTTGGGGATTCAAAGTGAAGCCCAACATAGCTTTTGGAACGAAACTGAAGTGTTCTGTCTTAATTCGCTGCAAAATTGTAAATTATTTATGTTAATCCTCTATTCTAATGGAGAATAATAGTCGATTGGATTAATTTTAATAGGATTTTAGACAGAGCAACTCAAATCATTGCCGTTTGTTTACTTAAAAGTAAAACATTTTCTGTAGCTTTGCGTTTATAAAGTACAAAATGTCTTGATTATGAGTGAGGTAGAACTTATAAGACTAAACTATAATAGGAATGCACCCTCTATTCGATTCAGTTTATGACCGAAGATGAGGCTGAATATGAGCGTTTCTACAACCGCTTTAAGGAAGATGCAGTCTTTAATAATATATGAAACAGCATACGACAGATACGACGCTATAGTTAGGGACATTCCTCCTCATATTAAGGCTGAGGGGGATTTGGAATTTGCAATATCCACACATATATATGACCTTATGACGCAAAAAGGTCTGTCAAGTGCTGAGTTTGCCAGAGCCGTCGGAAAACGCCCATGTGAAATAACCAAGTGGTTGAGCGGTCAGTACAATTTCACCCTCTCAACCCTCGCCATGCTGTCCACTTTCTTCGGTCAACTGATAATTACTGTGGGATAATATTGCAAATCGGTAAGTTTAATAGTGAAAGAAGTCGATTTATACAAAAGTCAGAAACATAGGATTGCTATAAGTTTCTTATGTATGTTCTTCATCACATATCCGAATGTGATGTGGATACCTTGGAATGTCGCTAATCTCCA
>JAAVFV010000014.1 GCA_014800525.1 Bacteroidales bacterium
TTTATGTTTCCGGCTGAAGCTACAACAATGCATCCTTTGCCATTCCGCCCTTTTGTTACAGCATCTATTATAGCATCATGCACATCAGAATCATACACTCGCCCACCGAGGGAACATGAAATGATATCAGCTCCGTTTTGCCAACACCACTCGATAGCCATACCCACATCATCTGTTTGGGAAAGATCTCCCGTAGGAATCGAAACGGGCATCAGCATCGCATCCGGTGCAACTCCCGCAATTCCCTTGTCATTGTTTCTTGTGGCTGCTGCGATTCCTGCGCACATGGTTCCATGACTTTTGTCCGTACTGCACGGGGAAGAATGAGTCGCTACGTCATAGCTTCTATATATCCGTTCGAATAGATCCTCATGATATATATCTATACCGGAATCAATGATGGCGATTTTTATACCGCGTCCCGTGGCATAGTTCCAGGCCGTACTGACAGATATATCCACAGAAGGATGCGTAGCGTTGTAGAGGCCCCATTGAGCTGTAGTTTTGGGGTCATAGGAAATCTGTAACAGACTTCCTGAACTAAATTTAGGAGTAGAGTACTTAAAGTATCCGGTTTCATAAAGGGTATTGGCTATCACCACCGGATTTCCTCCTACCATAGGATTCATTTCTATGGTATATCGATCAGGATGAAATATATTACGTCTTGTAATAACACAGTTGTATTGATCGCATATATTTTTCAAAAGAGTTGTATCAGCCTCTGATTTCAGTGTAATTCCAATGAACCCTGTTGGAACAATCATCGCGCCCTCAGGCCCGATGGAATAACAGTCGAAAATACATAGACTATCAAGCTTAGATGCAGAAGAATACTTGGTATTTTTCTCTCGTTTCGCCTCTTGATAAATAATCATACATTTCCCCTTATCTCTCCAAATATCCGTAATGGAATCTCCTTTATTCGGTGGAAGTGGAATTACATCCGAATCTTCGCAATATATTACTTTCATCCGGCCGTAGGGCTCAATCGATACTTTATGATCACGTTCATAGTAGAAACTTTGCGCAGATGCAGAAATAATGGCCATCAGTCCAACGAGAAGACCTAATATATATCTTATCATAATCATTTCGCAATTTTATGATCTTAATGTTGAAGTTATCTAAACTAACTTCCGAACGTTAAGCGGAACTCCCCTTTATTGTTGTATTGGGTGGAGTCTTAATAGTTTAGATAACTTCTTTAAGAGCAGAGTTTATTAGTATATGATCTTTATCTTGACTGTCTTCACTTCTGATCCGGATTCCAGACGCAGGAAATAGAATCCGGGGTTGGTGATTCCCAATTGATACGGATAAATCTTTTGATCCTCTTCAACTAAAACAGATTTCAACTGATTGGCCGAGAAATCGAATGCGGTTACTGTGAGAGAATCCGTATGATAGTCCAATTGGATGGGATCCTGCAAGGTGAAATCCCCATATATGGTCGGCTTATTATCCCCCTCCATATCATAGTCGGCAAGTTCCTTGGAGACTTTATCCGGAAATATCATAATATCGGAAACTACTGTACATTTACCTTCCGGCTGCTGGGAATCATATTTCAGCACACTTATAGCGGAAGTTTTAACCTGATAGTTTTGCTGAATAAATGAATCATTAGCCTTAAGTTTATATTCGCGTTGAATAGTACGGGAACAGTCGTCACTGTATCCTACGACTCGGTCTGCATCCGAGCCTTGAATAAACAGGAAAGGATCACCCTTACTATTATTTGCTTTAGCATAAGTTCCGAGTTCCCAATTCGGAACCACTCCAGGAATTTGTCCGTCGAGTGAATACTTCAGCATTGTGTAAGAGATCGGCATGTTAGAATAGAAATACATTCCATTAACATTTACATCCGCGAGCCCGGTATGGCCATTATGTCGAGTCCTCACCCTTAGTAAATAGTATCCTTCTTTAGGAATTTGGAGTAGTAAAGAGGCAACTTGTCTGGAAGGATTATTCCCTTTCAGTACTGGCTCCGATATTGCTTTCCAGTTTAGGCCCTGCATCTCCAGGGAGGTAGCGGACCTTCCTGCGTGACTGGGTTTGGCTATAGGTTGGTAAACTGTATCTATTACCACATCTCCAATTACGTAATCCGCACCTGGGATTGCATTATCAGATGAAAAAGCATTTATAGGTGCTATAGAAAAATCTTCGCAGCCGTAATAAACCAGGTCGAAGTCATGTTCGGTCTCACTTGAGGTAGTGATAAATATCTGCTCCCCTTTGACAAAAGAGAAATCTGAAAAAAATGAATACACTAAGTCCACCTCCCCGATCTCTGTCCCCTCAATATGAACATCCTTTACATCTCGGGGGACAGTTGAGTTGATATAAAAAGGTTGTGGAACCTTGTACTGGGATCTTTTCTTAGCTTTGTCACAGAATGCCTTGTATTCTCTCGAAGAGAATGCCTGTATGGATCTGGTAGAAACCACTTTAACATCCTCAATCTGCGGTAGTTCGGGGGCTCGGGTAGCGATGGAGATTGTATTGGGGCCCTCTTTGAGTGAAAGTGCGGGATTACCCTTGATTCCGATGCTTTGCCAGTTTCCCTCCGATGGAACAATGTCTCCGACCTTTTTTCCATTTACCGACACCTGATAAGAGGTGAAGGAGTTGTCGGCATGTCTGGCAGGAAGGAGCCAAAATTGGGCGAAATAATCTTTCGCGATATCGATGTGGATAGAAAAGTTAACGACATTCAGCCCATCCTTCTGATAGGCTGAAATAGGGGTGGCATCCAGGATCTCTGCTGCTTTTACAGCTGAGGGGAGGAGGCATGTGAGAATGTAGAGAAAAAAAGAAATTTTTTCATAATGGAATTGGTTTTATTAATGTGTATAAATTATGGAAAGGGTTTAAGAGTATTCGAGTCTGCGAAAAGGGACACTAAAAATTAGTATCAGAGTAATGAATACCTATTAGGACTATCATAAAAATTATCGCTTGGGACAATTGATATTATTATGATCGGGAAGGTAAATCAATATATTAGTACGGCTAATTTAATAATAATTTTTTAATCATCAAAGAATATTTGTAATATCCAAACTTTATTTTATAATAAGTAATTAATACTGATAATCAGTAATTATGAATTTTATGTTGATGTATACCTATTTAAATACGCTCCTTATATGATTATGAAATTGGTTTAGACCACTTAATCCGGCCAATATACCCCGAATTGAACTTGCACACAGATTTTATCGAACCATCCAGCCTCTGAAAATCTGTGACACCAATCTGTGAGTCATCTGTGAACTCAATCTGTGAGTTATCTGTGAGTTCAATATCCGGAGCTGACACTGTATTGCACTGACCATACACCAAAAAGGGAGGTTAATCCACTAGTGGATTAACCTCCCTTTTTGATCGGACGATTTTAGTATCAACGAAGGATTCGGCGAGGACGAAGCCCCGGAGCCGTAAGAATATAGCATCCCGGACTAAGGGGAATGAATGTATCTGAAACAATTTCCGAGGGAGTCGGAAGTTCGCGTCCCTGAACATCATGAATCCGTAGGCCACGGATAGCACCACCGGCAATACGGATCAACACTCCATCCGGCATATCTATCAATTCAATAGCACCGGATTCCTCCACAGCATCAATACCGCCTGTGGCCGCTACATATACCTCATTGCTCTTCGGAGACTCTATACCCAGGCGGGAATAAGTGACCGAATAAGTCTCAGCCACACCTTCCTCTCGATCTGTAAATCGATAGGAGGTCTCCCCTGTCTCATAACGTTCACTCTCTGTGGAACCATCACGATAACGGACACGGGTCAGGATATAATAGTCGGCTATTCCTTCAGCCTCACTCCATGAGGCAGTGTAGGAAGTGGCATCCATATCCTGAGGCTCATTAGCATGGAGGGCCTTCAACTCCGGACGAGCCAAAGCCTCCCCTCTCAACGTGACCGCAATACTCCCGGAGAGGCCTCCATCATAAAGCACAATCTTAGCCTCATGCTTCCCTATCGATTGGGGCGCATAGGAGATATTCAGAAGATAACCGCGGTTCTGATTCATAGTAGCAGCCGGAATGGAAGTTACTTCCGGCTTGAATAAAGCTGCATCAGCTCCTGTGACACGCAGACTGAGTGCTTCCGTCAGGTTATGTCCGGAAATCTCAAGAACCCGATTCACGACATTTCCTACAGCCGTCTGCCCATAATCGAGAGTCTCCCCTGATACCGGACTTACAATCTCAGGGTCACCCGACACAGGAGGTGTCGGATCGCTCCCCGGCTGATCTGAAATATGAAAAGTCTCGGATGTACGCGTACCCCAGATATATTCCGCCAGTTCCGGAAAATCCACAAATGGATTACGATTTCCCTGATATTGCTCCACAAGATTATTGCGGTCAATCTCCTTCTGACTCACGGGATCGCGACGCGCCCAGTCAAGCAACATATCCACAGCCCATGAACGCAGCGTGGGATACGAATTAGGCTCAATCATATATGTCACCACCCAGTTGATGTCATCATAGACTGTGGCCATATAAAAGAATGCCCGGGCAAAATCCCCGCGATACTCCTCTCCCGGCTCGAACACATTGGCCGAGCCGCCTCCGGTACCGGTCCGGGCCGTTCCCACACGCGTCACTCCGTTATCAAATGTGGCCTTCTCCACCAATCCGGGAGGATAGTTCAGCTTCGCCTGATTGGCAGCCCCATCAGAGGGATAGAGATTCCACATATCGGAATAGGCCGGAGTATACTCCACACTTCCCAGCTTCTTCCACCATGACTTGGGAATGCTGTGCTCCCGCTGCATCTTATTGGCCGAGAAGCTCTGTTTACCGGTCTGACCGGCCTGAATAAGATAGACCGTATTGGAATACATATCCCACCATCTCCGGCAACCATTCACCAGATCGGGATAGACATCCGAATACTGCCAATACTCCGGAAGATTCGAATATTCCAACTGTGTATGCGCAGCCACACAACTCTTGGCAGCCTCCTTCAAGGCCTCTCGCTTCTTGCCATCCATCGCCTTGTAATACCCCTCCCGATATCCGGCAAACGCTTCAGCACCGCTTATCAGCACTAAAGCCGACAGCATCAGAACCCCTCGGACTCTGATGCTGTCGATGATTTTAAAAGATCTTTCTTTCAATTTGGTTAGATTTCAAGTTGATTATTCAATCTTTATCCTGGAAGTTGTCTAAACTTCCTGGAATGGGATATCCCTCTCTGAAGTCTTAGTCAAGAATACGGAATTCCGACACATTCTTCACACCGCGGGTGCCGAAATATTTGGTCACATCTCCCTTCACCTTCACACGTTTACCATAGATTGCCGGATTCTTGGAGATACCTAATGTAGTGCGTACGTCGCCCGTATTCTTCAGACCGCAGGGAACCGAATTCGACGCATTTGATTCGCCGACCACAACGCCGGAAAGAATACAGTTGGTGGCGTTCTTATAGTTGTCCATGTCCGGTGAAGGAGTGGTGCCGAAAATCGCGCCATCCCATGTCTTATCGGGAATATAGCCGGCCAC
>JAAVFV010000015.1 GCA_014800525.1 Bacteroidales bacterium
ACAAGGTGTTAAGTAAATTTTGAGCCCATTCTGGAATTTCGTTTTCATACTGCTTTATCAGTTGACCTGATGAAAGACGGAAAAGGGGCTTGGCTTCTGCATTGTCAACAGAGTTGTCATATACATAGAGCCTATCAACGATTGTGGAGACTATCTTGCAGTTCTGAATGGACTTGTTAGATCTTGAGATAATCTTCGAGATAGGCACGTCATGACCACCCTTCATAACGAACTATATTAAAATCCAAATAAAATGAGGCAAAAATTACATCCACCTTAGATTATTTGAGAATGGTCTTGCCGCAGTCCGCTCTTGGCGGCGGTTTAGGCCGCCCCCGCCGCTCAGGCATCCCCCTCCAGAAGGAGAGAGGAAGTGTTCAGACGGCGGTATCAGGTTTCGTAGAGACGAAGCCGTCGATATATGATTTATTGGTAGTCACAACAGCGAAGGCCTGTCTGACGAGTTTGTTCGCCACAGCTATCATTGCGACCTTCCCGGATTTCCCATTGCTCCGTAATCGCTAGTAACATTCCTTGCACGCCGCATTATGCCGACTAGCCGACCATGCCGCGACGTAGAGTATCGAACGAAGTGTCTCATCACCGTTACGGTTTATATGTCCACGGATATTGATGCTTGTGCCGGATTGCTCAATGGTGGGACAGATGCCAATGAAGCGGCTCAGTTGCTTGGCATTGTCAAAGTAAGTGAAGCCTCCGGTTGCAATGATGAGTGCGGTAGCGAGCGTTACTCCGATTCCTTTTATAGAGGTGAGGAGTTTGAGTTGCTTATCAAAAACATCAGTTACAACAGCCTCCATTTCCTGTTGCATATACTTGATCTGCTTCTCAAGGAATGTGACAGTCTGTTTCAGAGAATTTACGCATTTCTTATCCCTAACTGGCAGTGGATCAAGCGATGAAAGAAGATTTCTGGTGGCTGTCAGTTGCTTCTGTAACTGACACAGGACTGTTTTCTTCTGCTTCAGAATCATTATCTGCTCAGATGGTAGTTTGTATGGTTCGGGCTTGAAGCGTTCACCGAAGTCCGCAATGAGACAGGCATCCTTCGCATCTGTTTTGGTCACGGACATCATCACGCGGGAATAGTTTTTTATTTTCTTGGGGTTAATCAGACTCGCTTTGATGCCACACCTATCAAGGAGGTAAAGCAACAGGAAACAGTAGTTGCCAGTTGCTTCCATAACACAATGATGTGTCTGCGGATCAAGCTTGGAAATAAACTTCCGGATGCCTTTTGCATCATTACTGAATGTCTCGGTCCGGTAACCCCTTTCCTGAGGAAATGCAGCTACGAAACTTGCTTTGCTGATGTCGATGCCTATATACTTCATATTTTATTTCTTTAAAGTCAGGAGATACATCTTTTGCACTCTCGTCGCAAACACGGGGTCAGTCAATCTGCCCCAACGAACTATCCAGTCTTCAGATGTAAAGCATGGGGACTGAACGTTANAAACGGTGTTCGCCACCCCCTTGTCTGCCTTATTCCATGCTTTAATACCCTGATATTTGAAGATAAATTTATTAAAAACTTTTAACCATACAAATGTACGACCCCTTGAATAGTCACTCGGTATTGTCCTGAAAATAGCGGGCTATACCGGAAGAAAGCTGCCCTCATAATCAACGACCTNATCTGTGCGCATCTGNGAACCCCAATCTGCGATCATCTGTGACCGCNNATCNGTGTNCATCTGTGANCTCCCAACNCCATTNGAACCCATANAATAAATTTNCTCACANATGAACACAGATCGTTTTCACAGATGAGCACAGATTTTTTCANATNTNGACATNGATTAACTATANTGGATATNCCTTACACTTGGCGGTCTNTNCNAAAGTATGGATGCCGGGTGTAAGGTTTTTGTGTTCAAGTAGGAGGGGATGTTGTAGGAGTAAAGGTATTTTTTTATATTGGGGGGTTAGTTTTTTTGCGAGTGAGGGGTCATATATACGTATGACAATGAATGATGATATTGAACGCCTTTTCCGCCTCCATTATCCGGCGATGTTCAGGCTGGCTATGCTCATGCTTCGTGATGAGACGGTGGCCAAAGACATCGTGCACGATGTCTTTGAAGCCGTGCTTGTCTCGGGAAGGTCAGACGTCTCGGGCCCGTATCTTCTGACTGCTGTCCGCAACCGCTGTCTGAAACATATCCGCAGTCTTTCTGCCACCGACAGGATGAAAAAGATTTATTCCATAGGTGAAAAGGAAACAGATGATGAAGAATGGCCTGATGAGCAGATTATATCCCTGATCCGCAACACGCTGGCTCATGATCTTACGAAAGCATGCCGGCGTGTGGTGGAGNTGCGCTTCTCCGAGGGAAAAAGCTACCGGGAAATCACAGAAATCCTCGGGATAAGTAAGGTAGCTGTCTATAAGCACCTGCGTCATGCAATTGATATCTTACGCCAAAAACTATCACAAAATGGATAAAATCGACCGTCTCCTTAATGCTATTGAGCATCCCGAGAGCTATTCCCCGACCGAGATTGAAGAAATGCTCCGCGACCGGGAGGTGAAAGAAGTCTATGACCTGTTGGATAAGACGAAGTCAAGCCTTCAGATCCTTCCGACCCCGGACATTGATGCTGAATGGAAGAGATTCGAAAGGAATCACGCCAAACCCAAAGTCCGGCCCCATTCATGGTTCACGGGCATTATGTCGCGTAAAATCGTAGCGTCGGCCACTATAATCATAGTCTCGATAAGTGCCGTGGCCGCAATTGTTGCCATCGGAGTGAATCATGCAACTCAACCGCAGCCATCATCCCTCCCGGCTCCGGAGCCAGCTCATTACGTCGAAGAGATTGCAGCGCCGGATAGTATCAAACAGGCACAAAAGGATCCGGCGGCAACTGCGGAGATAATAGTATTTGATAATGAGCCTCTTATGACCATAGCCGATAAGATTGGTGCGTATTATGGCTATAAGGTGGAGTTCGGCAATGAGAATGCGAAATCACTGCGTCTGTATTTCCGNTGGAATCAGGAGAAGGAGATAGAGGAAGTGATCGAACGTCTCGACAACTTCGACCGGATTCATATCAGAATTAATGATAAGACTATAATAATCTTCTGACACTATGTTGCGTATCCTCACCATTATTGCAGCGGTCATGNCTTCTCTTATAGTCAATGCCGGGAAATTCTCCTATCATTTCCACTCNACACCTCTCCCTAANGCAATNCANAGAATNGTGGAGACCCATCCCGATCTTGATGTCAGCTTCATATACAACGAACTTGAGAACTATCGCACGAGCGCGACCGTCGATGCCGACAATCCATATGATGCCCTGCGGCAGACCATAGGACTGAATCCTGTGACAATCACCGGATCACGGAATACATATTATGTCGAGGCATTGCAGCATGGAAAGTATGTATATTCCGGAAAAGTGATCGGCACAGACCGCGAACCTGTTGCAGCAGCCACTGTCATGCTTCTCGNCCCGAAAGACTCAATGGTGCTGACCTATGGCATCACCGATGATTCAGGACGATTCTCTATCCCGTGCGACCGNCGGGGAGTGATTGCCAAACTCTATTGTATGGGGTATAATACCAGATTTATCTCATGTAACGATTTCAATATCGGAACCATCGTAATGTCGGAGCGGACGGTGAAGCTTAATGCCGTAACTGTTGATGCAGACTATTCACAACTCTATGCCGATCGCTCCACCTATGTCCCTACTCAACGCCAGAAGAATGCATCNCAGTCAGGAACCGACCTGTTGGCCCANATGGCAATTCCTCAGATCGATGCCGTGTCAGGAGCAAATGTGACCACCAATACCGGAAAACCCGTAGCAATATTCATTGACTATGTCCCCGCATCGGAAAACGACCTCAAGGCAATGCGGACCTCNGATGTAAAACGAGTGGAATATTACGAACTCCCATCCGATCCTCGTCTGCAGGGACATCAGTATGCAGTGAATTTCATTATGCAGAAATATGAATATGGTGGATATGTAAAGGGCTTCGGACATGCGAATCTCATAAGTTTCTCAGAACAGCTTTTGGGAAACGTACGCTTTCAGTATAAAAAGATGTCTTACGATATCATGGGATACGGATTCAATATGAATAACAGTCATTACGGCTCTCATCTGCGGGAGACATTCCGTCTTCCGCAGGAAGATGGAACAAATGTCGTATTTGACCGCGTATCTCAGACCCTTTCCTCTAAAACCGAAAACCAACAGTATTTTGCCGCTTTCCGGGCACTATATAACTCTGATAAGATCCAGGCATCAACAGANGTAGACGGGAGTGTCAATACTACTCCNCATTCCGATAAAAACGGAATGGTGGAATATTCCTCCGGTATCTTACCCTCGGCTCCATATTATTCCGNANCGGATAAAAATTCCCGGTTTCTGGCTTATAGNGGATATTACTTCTTTATTCTGCCGAAGAATAATTCTCTGACATTTACACCNCANTACNCTTTCTCACACAGTGAAAGNAATTCCAGATATAGCGAAACNGACTTCTCCGNNATAAGCAACTCAGCAAGCGACAATACATCTCAAATAAAGGGAGAATTAAAATTNAACCATAATTTCGGGAAATATGGTGCGCTGCTTTTTTCNGCAGATGGATTTCATGAATATAACCGTACCCGATATTCGGGCACGGCAAGCTCCNTCGACCGCATAAAATCTTCAAGATTAGGAATCGGNATCTCTTATAATATTTCAGCGGGGAATTTGTATGGNATGGCTACCGTGGGGTACGATTGGGATAGACTTGAATTCGGGTCTACNGTAGATAATCCTTCAAGGCCGAGACTGGATCTGTCGGTGCAATATTCAATTAAGAAAAAGCACTCCATCTCCGCTGATTTCCATTACGGAACCAAGCATCCGTTACCAAGTTTCCGGAGTGCCAATATCATCACTTCCTCACCNTTCCTGAAATATACCGGNAACCCGAACCTGATTCCATTAAAGAGTTATGATTTCAGTGTCGATTATACCTGGGTGCCGAATAATAATTTCAGTTTTTCGGCCTTTGCCACCGGCTGGATTGTAGGAGACAGATATGTATATGATTATGAAGCCAATTCCGAGGGGATTCTACGTACTATCCTGCAACCCGGGGGAAATTATTCCCAGGGGAGNTATGGGATAAAGGCCACAGGGCGGTTTTTCGAACGAAAGCTGATGGTGACATCCATGGTGGGGCAGTCGCTGAATCATAACGGCGCCCCTTATAATATCGATCATTCCAGCGTTTACGGCTATGCTCAGGCNCGTTANTATCTCGGGAAGTGGAATCTCGCATTGACTTATATTTCNNCNCTCGGTAGTCCGGACGGCAGTATGAATGGTATATGGCATAGAAATAAGAGTGACTGGTATGTGGCAATCGGCTGGTCTGATTCAAAATGGAACATCANCGCTAACATCATTAACTTCACACGCTGGAACTGGCGGAGTTCCTATCAGGAAATGAAAAGTGAGTTTTATGATACGTATGAACAATTCTACAACGGGAGCAGCCATGCCCTGATACAACTTTCGGCCACATATACCATAGGGTTCGGAAAGAAAGTGAAACAGGATAATGCTCCGTCAGTGAAAAATTCATCCTCTTCCGGCATCCTGCAGCAATAATAAGGTTCAGAAGTTTAAGACCCCAACCCACAAGAAATGTTAATGCCAGGGCGGCATATTTTCGAGNGAATTTTGTCNATCTCGNAGGGAGCAATGCGGGCATTGTGACCGAAGAGATTGGCAAAATTCACCGGAAAGATGCCGGAAGAAGGTTTTTTTTATTGATCGAACTTTAAATTTCAGAATAGGTCNCATAAAAGTGTAGTCCGAATGTAAATCCGGACTCTTTTCAATAAAATAATGAGCTTATTTTATGAAGCCAGTCAGTAATATCTCAGCATGATCATAGCACANGCCGCAATAAAAACATACATCGCCACTTTTAGAAGTGTTTCATAATTTCTTGTCAACCTACGATAGTTCTCCATCCACGAGCAAGTGCGTTCAATANCCCACCGGCCCCNGTGCGGTATAAACTCAGGTGTACCAAGATCTTATTTCTGTAAAAACGNACAAATATGACCCGTTAATTAGCCGGGTATGTTAAAAAATGGTTATAGGGATACTAACGCTAAAAGGAAAATTACCTCCGTCTCGCAGAGATACCCCATCTTCAGCCTTTTGGTTCAGTCGCTTAGCCCGCTAAGCTCCCTCACACTGCAAGGCTAAATCTGGGGCATCTCTGCGACCCTGGCTTTACATTTCTTGTGGGTTGGGGNCTAGGTCGGTNGNCCAGCCAATGGCGGAGGGGGAGAGAGGAGAGGGCGCGGCGGGAGAATCATGGGTAGGGAGGTGATCCGGATTGAGCGGATAGAAGAGTGTATTCTCCGGCCGGAAACCGCATATGAATTCCCCGATGCCTGTGTTGCGTCCTTTCTCAATCTTTACAAGACATGTCCCTTCGGTNGATACATTTCGGTATGGTTCCGGATATGATGTTCCATTTTGGGGGCGATGAAGAATAATCACCATATCGGCTGCCTCCTCAATTTGTCCCGAATCGCGAAGCAGCGACATCGAGGGGAGGCCCTGGGTTCGTTCTCCTCTCGACAATTGCGAAAGGGCCACGATCCATATATCCAGTTCCTTAGCCAGATTCTTNAGATCGCGTGCCACTTTCGCCACTCCCTGCTCCCGATTCAANCCCCGGTCGCTNACACGNACCAACTGCAGNTAATCGATCACCACNCCCCGGAGATCATGTTTCATNTTCAGNTTCCTTATGGAGGCNATAATTGAATCGAGAGAGGCCGTGGAACGCCCATCGAAAAAGAGGTTACCGGGATTGAGCTGTTCCATTTCGGCATCCATACGATANATATCGTTCAGATCAATCTTACCGCGGAGCACCTCCCTGGAATTAATTCCCGTCACCATTGATGATATGCGGGCAGCAATCTGGCGNGGNGTCATNTCCATCGAATAGAAAGCNATTTTATGTCCTGCGCGGATGGCCTGGAGNGTGATCTGTGTTGCAAAGGAAGTCTTACCCTGNGANGTNCCGGCGCCGATTATGATAAGATCAGTGCCCGTGAGACCGCCATTATCGTCAATCTGAGGAAATCCGGTGGGAGTGCCTGCAATTTCATCCGGNTGCCTGTCCCGGTTGATNAGCATCTCCATCTGCACTTCCTTATAGGCATCCTCAAGAGTGGTGANATTATCGGAAAGCCCGTCAAAAAGAGTATCGATTTGCNCTTTGGCNCGATTATGGAGGGATTCAATATCCTCGGTTTCAGNGGTTCCCCCCTGGATAAGGGTNNTCCCGATTTCCCATAGCCGNCNGCGATAGCTGAGATCGCGTAAACGTAANGCCAGAGGAAAAGGATTTAGATCCACTTGTGTATCAATCATAAGGCTCGCAAGAGNAGCGGCATCAATAGCCGAACCGCTCTTAGAGAGTGCGGCTCTGACCGTAACCAATGAAGGGGTGGCTCCGGAAGCATAGACGGTTTTGATGGCTTTGAAGATTTCCTGATTAGCGGGATGATGGAAGCAATCCTCGTTAAGCACCGGCTCCATCTCAGCCAAATCGTTGTAATTGGTCATCATAGCCGCGAGCACCATCCGCTCACACTCAGGGTCATGNACGGGAGATGAGAAGGAGAGGGGAGACTGTGGGGTTGAATTGTTGGCCATAAGAAGTGAAGTAAAAGTGAAATAAAAGTGGGTGGGGATGAGTGATATCTACCTGTCTACATTGTCTTGACATATCAGGAGATAAATATTTTATGCGTTATATTTTTATGCGCTATATTTTTTGCGGTCGNTCTTGATCCAGCGGGTGATNAGATGAAATNTGCTGTAATACNTGGCTATGANATCCTCCCTCTCGTTGATTTCAACGAGGGCTTNCCGCATCNGGGGGATTGCCTGTTGCATACCGCCATAGTGGGATATAAGNNNATGATATTCCTTCTCGCNCAACGGCANAAGGCCGCGGGCGATATTGGGGCAGCANGTGCGTATCCATCGGCAATAATCGGCATANCCCCGGTCTTTGGCATCNCGCTCGTATTCCCCAAGCATATTCACCGGATTAACNCGGGAGAAAAACCGGAAGGAATTCACGAAATATTGTTTAAGATCGCTCATGGAGCTGATCTCCCGAATACGGTCGTTGGCAATTGCATGTTCACGGAATGAGGGAAGATAGGACGTGATATCCTCGATGCCAAATTTCTTACGGATTGTGTCAGTCCA
>JAAVFV010000016.1 GCA_014800525.1 Bacteroidales bacterium
TGCAAGACTGAATTTTCGTCAGCTCGAAAAGACGCACATGATGGAGAATATTATCTACAATGAACTTCGTGTGAGGGGATTTAATGTTGACGTTGGAATAGTACCATTGGTTATCCGCGATGAGAATGGGAGCCAAAAGCGAGTCAGCTATGAAGTAGACTTTGTAGCCAACAAGGGCAACCAAAGATATTATATACAGTCCGCCTACCGACTTGACTCTGATGAAAAGATCGCACAGGAGCAAAACTCACTTCGCAACGTTGACGATTCATTCAAGAAGATAGTGATTGTAGGAAATCCCATTTTAGTGGAAAGAGACAATAACGGTATCACGACCATGAGCGTGTATGACTTCTTATTGAAGGAAAACTCACTTGAACTGTAACGATAAAATCGGATCGAGGGGGTTCCCCTTGCAGGGGTGTTTTAGGTCGGTAGGAAGCCATTCGATTGTCTGACAAGAACACATCTTACAGAAGTAATAACATTTTTTGTGGGTTGGGGTCTTAATCCGCTGGGGAGGGTCATGGGGAAGGGAAAGCGAGAGGGGGGAGAAAAAGAGGGGGAGTTTTGGAAAAGAGGATATAAAGAATTATATTTGCATTTATAACCAATATTTGTATTAAACTTGGATACAGATCCATTACCGTGTCCGGGCAACCCCGGAATTTCTTTATTACTGACACTCCTGACTAAGGTGGAGCCTGCAGTTTCATTTCATGCGCCGCCTTCATGGATTGCTTGGTCGGCCCTTATATGTATAGTTATCCTGTGTCTTCTGGTCTCGGCTTTTGTTTCGGGAAGCGAGATGGCATTTTTTGGCCTTACTCCCCAAGAACTCGAGGAAATTGGTAATTCCGATGATGCGGCAGATAAAAGAGTGTCTCGTTTGCTGAAGAATAGCGAGAAACTCCTCGCCACAATTCTGATATCGAATAATCTTGTCAATATCACAATGGTGGTATTGCTCACTTTCGCAATCGGTCAGACTGTGCACTTCCATAATGAAGTGGTCAGTTTTCTTGTCCAGACTGTGTTCATGACATTCCTTCTTCTCCTTTTCGGAGAGATATTTCCAAAACTTGTGGCACGCGGCCGCACACTCAAATGGGTGCGTACTGCCTCGGGAGGAATTTCATTTCTTAATGCCCTCTTTTCTCCATTGTCACGACTGATGGTGAAAAGTTCCTTCATTGTCAAGCGGGTGGTTACGAAGAAAGAGGAGAAGGTATCGGCCGATGAACTCGGCACAGCACTCGAAATCTCGGATGTATCCGATGTCAAGGAGAAAGAGATGCTCGAGGGCATCCTTACATTCGGAGAGAAGAATGCCCGAGATATCATGATATCCCGGGTGGATGTCACGGCCATTGAATATCATGATTCATGGGAAGAGGCTATGCGGGTGATTCTTGACTCAGGCTATTCGCGAATTCCTGTCTATGATACCTCACAGGATAGCATCCGGGGCATCTTATATAGTAAGGATTTATTACCCTATATAGGCACGAGGAATCCGACATTCCGCTGGCAGAGCCTTCTGCGGGAGGCCTATTTTGTGCCGGAGTCGCGAATGATTGATGACCTGCTGGAAGACTTCCGAAAACGAAAGATTCATATCGCCATCGTTATTGATGAATATGGAGGAACTCAGGGAATCGTAACGCTGGAGGATATCATAGAGCAGATTGTCGGCGAGATAGATGATGAATATGATGAAGTTGCATCTATGTATCGCAAGACCGGCCCGGATACCTATTATTTTGATGCCAAGATTCCGTTGGCCGATTTCTGCGAAGTGATGGGAATTGATGAAGATGAATTAGGGGATATCGGTGATGTGGAGACACTTGCCGGACTTATTCTCGATATGAAGGGAGACTTTCCTCAGCCAAAGGAGAGTTTCAAGAAATATGGAATGAAATTCCTTGTGCTGAAGATGGAGCGGCATAGGATTCAGAAAGTGAAGGTAACGAAGCTCCCTATTTCCGGACCTCACGATTATAGCCCTAAAAAGCATAATCAGGATTCGGGAGATAAAAATGAAGTATGAAAATCTTAATGAAAGATTAAATGGAAACAGATTTCATATATTGGCGTCACCCGACTCTGCCGGGAATAAAGGTGGAGGAAGTATGTGGAGGTGAGGATAAGAAAGGGCGTCTCTGGGAGGAATTGGCACTTCAGGTGTATTGCGAGAATGGGAAGGATGGTTATCGTGAGATAGGTCATTTTCAACAGGGAGCTCCATTTGTGAATGGAGAGGAATCACGTATATCGCTTTCGCATACATCGGGATTGCTCGTGGTGGCAACGCTGCCGGCCACTCCGGAAGTGGAGCTCTCCGACTTTAGCCTTCGTGCGGCAATGGGAGTTGACGCCGAGCGACTGGATAGAGTGGAGCAGGTGAGACGCGTTCAGAGCAAATTCCTCTCCACGGCGGAAAAGGAACTGGTTGGGGAGGATGGCATAAAATTGATTGTGGCCTGGACAGCGAAAGAGGCGGCTTACAAGGCCGTATTGGGCGACGGTCTTGATCTGATTGAGGATATCCGTATCGAACAGCTTCCGGGAATAAGTCCCGCCGTGCCGGTCTATGAAAAATCGGAGTTCCCTGAAATCACCTACGGTAGAGCAATCGTGCGTCGACAGGCAAAAGATGAATCCGGCGAAAGAGAGGAAGTGGAGCTATCCTTGTATAGTTATGAATCCGAAGATTGTATAGTCACATTAGCCTTCTCTCCTAAGTGTGCCAAATTCGGGTCAAAATTCTAAGGGTTATCTTTACGCGGCTGAACCTGAAAATTATTCTTTCAATTGAATAATCAGGAAATGCAAGAGATAAAGGCATGATATTGCTTAACGGAGACGAGACTGTAAAATTTTATATAAAAACCAAAGGCAATTAAACCTTTGGAGGCGGTGGATGGTCTAAAAATTGAGGAAAATAAGTTTTGACAACGTCAAAATGAACATTAAAGGGGTGGATGGATATTGAGAATTAGGAAATATTGTGTATATTTGTAGAGATAAATCATAACAACACTTAAATACACCATGGAAATAGGAAACATTATTCGCAGCAGACGTCAAAGTCTACGTTCCACACAGATCGCATTGGCAGAAATGTCAGGGGTGAGCGTTCGGATGATCAAGGCGATTGAGGGAGGATATGCCAATCCTTCAATCAAGACACTCACCAAAATTCTCGGTCCTCTCGGCTTGAAACTCCAGATAGTAGATAAGAGCGACGACTGATTAAGAGCCTATAGAAAGGCCAGTTTATAACGGCTTTCGCAAAGCTAAGATTTTTAGCCTGAAAAAGGCTGACAGAGGCCAAAATAAAGGGCCATCAAGGTTGAATCATTTATAGAATCATTATCAATGACAAGGAGAATCTGAAATATAAATTCTTCTTGGATTCTAAAAAATTCATAGGGCTGACTCCTGCGACAGAAGTCAGCCCTACTTCATAGAATTATATCATTAATCATTAATCATTTATCATTTATCATAGAGATAGATGGGAGCCGACTCACGATTCATACGGTCGACTGCTGTTACAGCAAACGTTACTCCCTTTTCATTATCCGGCAGAGCCACACGAGTGTAAGGCGTGATTGAAATGATGGTCTGCGGATCATTGATATTCTGCTCCTCTCCGGGATAAAATTCATATACCACATATTTTACAGCATCTGTCTCCGACTCATGATGCTTACGCCCCGGAGCTTTCCATGTCAGAAACTTCTTTCCATCCTGAATCTCAATGCTGATATCCTTCACCTGTTGGGGGCCTTTCTTCTGATCACCATAAGCAGGCGGAAGAGCAAGAGATGAATAATGATCGGAAGCCATGGCTGTGCGGGCACCTTTATAATTCCCGGTCAGCCAATAACCATGAAACCATATCGAGCCCTTCACATTCGGCAACGAGCGGGAGATCTCTATCTTTGTGGCAAGCTCATTGGGGCGCCCGGCTTTGGGATCAGGGGCGTTCATTGTACGCTGCAATTCCTGGCCGATATAGATATCAGTGCCATAAGCATTATCACTCCACCATTTGGCAAGACCCCGGCTGGGAGCCACCTTCTTATCGAGTTCCCAATAGAGTTGCGGAGAAAGATAGTCGACCCAGCCATTTTTAGCCCAGAGCAGGATATCGGCATAAAGACTATCATAATTCTCGAGACCATTGCTGTCGCTACCGCGCGGATCATTCTTCTTATTACGCCATATACCGAACGGACTGATACCGAAGCGGACCCAGGGCTTTGTCTCCTTGATAGTGGAATGCAGTTGCTCGATTAATAGATCCACATTATGCCGGCGCCAGTCGCCACGATTCATCCCATTGCCAAACTTCTTATAGCTCGCATCATCAGGAATCGCTTTTCCCGGGACAGGATATGGATAGAAATAATCATCAATATGGATTGCATCCACATCATAGCGGCTCACGATATCCTCGACCACCTTGCAGATGAAATCACGGTTTTCCTGATAGGCCGGATCAAAAAGCACCTTCCCATCATAGCGGAAGAAACGCTCCGGATATTTATTGGCCATATGCGACGGGGGAAGCACCTCGGAGGGATTTGAAGTGACACGGTAAGGGTTAAGCCAGGCATGAAGTTCCATTCCACGCTTATGGGCCTCCTCGATAGCAAATTCCAATGGATCCCATATCGGATCGGGAGCTTTGCCGCGCTTACCTGTCAGCCATGAACTCCATGGTTCAAGCTCCGAACGATAGGCTGCATCAGCTGTGGGACGCACCTGGAACACTACGGCGTTGATGCCCGCTTCCTGAAGAAGATCGAATTGCTTGCGTATGTAATCACGTTGCTGCGCGGGATTCATCTTCATCCATTGAGTCTGGCCGATAAGATGCATCCAGGCACCACGAAACTCACGCTTTGGAGCCTCCGGGGAAGCCGCCCCGCAAGTGAGTAAGGAGAAGAGTGCAAGAAATAAGAATGAAATATATTTTCTCATGTATTCTAATCAGTTTAAAGGATAGAGTGCCTCAGATTTGTGCTCCGATTCCGAAGAGCGCATAATCGTACCACACAGGATCATCCGGACGCAAAGTTCGAAGAGAGGACGTGAGTTGTTCCACGCTTTTACGATCATTGGCTTTTCGGGTGAGCAGACCAAGATTACGGGCAGTATTGCCTACATGCACATCCATCGGGATATATAGCTTCGACTTCGGTATGGATTTCCATATTCCCATATCGACAATGCCATCATCGCGCACCATCCAACGAAGCGCCATATTGATTCGCTTCAGGGCAGTCTGATCAAGATTTCGTGGAAGACATCTCGAATCTCCCCGGCCATCGTTAGCCGAATCAAATTCGGCAATCATATTCTTTACAAGCTCCCAAGCCGGCATTTCCGAATCGCCCACCTTATTCGCTTCTGCAAACGCATCCAGCGACGGATAGCGGGAATAAATCTTTCGGAGTCCGCGAAGATAATGCTTGAGATTGCGGGCAAAGAAAGTGCGATGAAGATTCATATTATCCGGCAGATCCTCATAGCCCTCCTCCATGGTATATTTGAAAGGCTCGCCATCCATCAGGGAGAGGATTCGATCCGCATTCCGACAGATCATCTTTCGGTTTCCCCAGGCGATAGTGGCACTCAAGAGCGCCGCAATCTCTATATCGCGCTGATCGGCAAAACGGCGTGGGAACTGCACGGGATCATCGGCAATAAAAGCCGGACTATTGATTCGCGCAGCCTCTTCATCAAGAAGCTGCGCGATATCTGAAGGAATGGAATGTGTCATTTCAACTGTCGGGCAATATCTGGATTTACTGTACGAATCGTAGAAACAAATCCGGAATCAAATGCGGCCGCCGCCTCACGTCTCCCGGAAGTGTCGTAGACACATCTGCGTGCACGGGCCTCAAGGAGATTGCGCTGGAGTTCGGCGGTATCTTTCCAATCGCGGTTGATAAATATCCGGGCCGCCTCACGACCTGCCATCATAGCGGCCTCAACATCGGCTGCCGCCTCCTCACCATTCTCAAAACGGGCGGTTGCATTCCGGCCGCATCCCTGAATTGCTATTCCGCCGATCACGGTCAGCAGAATCACATATAAAAGACTTTTCATCGCCATTAATCGTTACCGTAAAGAGAATTCCACCAGCGGGGATCATCCTGCAGCCATTTGGCAAACCATGCCATGATGGTGTTCTGCCAGAGTTGCTTGCGGTCGAAATTCGAGATCACATGATTCTCATCCTCCACGGTGATGAATTCCACCTCGCGTCCGAGCACCCGCAGAGCATTGAAGAGCTGGATGCTCTCGCCGATAGGCACATTGGTATCCTGAGTGCCATGGAGAAGGAGGAGGGGAGTATGAATCTTATCGGCATTGAAGAGAGAGCCCTGCTTGGTGTAGAGTTCCGGATCGGTCCAGGGGTAACTCTTGGCCGCCGCAACCGAATTGTACGAATAGCCCCAGAAGCCTTCGCCCCAGTAACTGGTCACATTGGATATACCGGCATGCGACACGGCCGCTGCGAAGATATCGGTAAGAGTCTGGAGATATTGGGTCATGAACCCGCCGTATGAAGCTCCGAGACATCCGATTTTCTTACGGTCGACAAACGGATGAGCATCGCAGAAACGTTTTACGCCATCAATGATTTCCTCTGCCGTCTGCTTACCCCAGGCATTGACATGGCGAGCTGAAAACTCCTGTCCATAGCCGGTGGTGCCGCTGGGATTGATCACATACACCACATAATCGCGCGAGGCAAACACCTGTGGGGAATAGAGATGGTGCATGGCAGCTGAGGAAGGGGAGGTGCCGCCGTAATAATAGACGATCAATGGATACTTCTTGGAGGGATCGAAATCCGGAGGCAGACACATGAAGCCATCGATCTCCGTTCCATCCTTATATGTAAATTTCCAAGGCTCCATCTTTCCGAACTTCACATCCTTGAGGGTGGCTGACATCGGATCGGCGATCACCTGCTGTTTTCCGGTCTTGACATCCATCAGCCAAGCGGCCCCGGTGTCGGTGAAATCGCCTGCCACATAAGCCAGCCAACGGCCATCGCGGTCGCCCATTGAGAACCGCATCACATATCCAAGTTCCGAATCAAGTTTATCAATCTTCCCCGAAGCCGGATCAAGACGATAAAGATAGCTGTAGAATCCGGTTTCTCCACGGAAATAGATCTTATTATCAATGCGGTTCCAGACCGGAGAGCCTTCCACGGCCGGATCAAAATCGCGAGTGGAAGCCGTGACTTTTCCTGAAGCTATATCATAGATGAATCCCTGGTTATCGAAAGCATTAGGGATCGGATGGTTTCCGGCATTGACACCAATCTCGCCAAACGCCTGCGGAGCGCCGGTGATGAAAAGACGCTTCGCATCCGGAGAATATACGGCGCCGGTGATATATCCGTTATCGGCTATTATTGTATCAGTGGCAAAGGTGGAGAGATCCATCTGAATCAGCGAAGTGAGATAGAAAGGATATTCCGACGGAGTCTGTCGCTGAACCATATAGAGCATCTTACGGCCATCGGCTGTGAAATCCGTAATAGAAGTTGTTCCTCCACCATAGGTTAATGGAATCGACACTCCTGACGCCAGCTCATAGCGCATAATATAATATCTGTCGCGATTGCCGGGAATACGATCATCGGGACTCTGCACACGGCGCATCACACCCTCATCCTTTGTTCCCTCCACAATCTTATAATAATAGAAATATTTTCCATCGGGAGAGAGGGTGAAGTTTGTGGATGGAATGCCGGAGGCTACACGTGCCGTGGTCATCGCAGGGAGATCCATACGATAGAGGTCGGCATTATCATTATCTCCTGAAGTGTAATAAATCGAATTGGAAACCGGAGCCCATTTCGACGACCATGGGAGATTTGAATTCAGGATCTTACCGGATGCTGTCTCGGAGAGCACGCAATGGCGTAAGGTCTTGGAGGCCGAAAGCGTCTCGGCATAGAAAGTGAGGAGATACTTTCCATCCGGGGAGAGGCTGACAGATGATACCCGTTTGCCGATCATAGTATGAAGAGGAGTGAAGCGTTCGGGAATGGCGGGGCCGGATTCCAGAGTCACATCCTTGAATTTCTCATCAGGCACAAACTCCACCATGAATTCGCCGGCACCCTTATCATCGGGCAGGGAGAGAAGATTGACCGTGATATCATACACAGCCTCCGGAAGGAGTTCGATAGCACCGGACACTTCAGTCGGAATAGAATCGGATGTCGACTTCTTTGCCAAAGAAGTGCCATTAACGAGCAGATCGGCCATACCGGAGGAATGCAACACGAGTTTACCCTTCGCAAAACGATTGGCGCGTATACGGCTTTTAGCCGAAGAAAGAGCCGGTCCCTTTGCCGATATATGGAAATGTCCGGCGGTATCGGGAAGGATTGTGGTCCAGTCCTGAGCCAGATTCTTGAGCGCATTCACCGACCGGCTATCGAGAAGACTCTTTTTATCGAAAGGATTCTCTTTCTGCAGCGAATCGGGGACTGCCGGAATCGCGAGCGATACCGGGGGTGTGACACGGAACCCGGTAACGGTATAGGCAGAAGCGGCTCCAGCCATAGCGAGCAGAATGGAGCCTGCAAGATACGTCTTATTCATAAGCTTAATATTCGAGGCTTAATATTCGTATGACACCACTTTCTTCATCTTCACATGATAGATGAGATTACTATAAGGACGGATACTGTTTATGGTGCGGGCGCCATATCCCGAGATGTATGGAATCACTAAAGTCACCGTGTCTCCCTCATGCATATTGAGCATAGCGGCCCACATACCGACAATATTCTGATTCGGCTTGCTGCGATAGATGCTGTCGCCATAGGCGGCAGTATTGGAAAATGAATTCCCGAGATCATTCCCATCTATATCCTCAAGGGCATAGGTGATATCCACGGTCGAATTTGAGAGCGGCTTCAGATTGCGGGCGGTAAGGGAAGTATCGTTATGCCATTTGATATAGACGCTGTTGAGCGAGGCCCATGAGGGAATCACCTTAGTGAAATCCTCCTTCCCTGCTTGAATCTGGGAGTCAAGGAAGGTGATGTAGGCATCGTTTTCTCTCTTCCAGTCGAGAAACTCCTTGGAATCGTCATCGTCGCCCATGCAGCTTGTGAGAGCCAGCAGGAGAAGAGGAAGAGAAAGAAAGGCTTTATTGAATGTCATTGTTAATCAGTTGTTAAGAGAAGTCTCAGCGGGTTTTGCTGAGATATTTCCCGGTGATATTTACGAAGGATCAGAATTCCACTGTCGGAGCTTTCTGCGCACCGGCTTCTGCCTTGAACTGCGGTTTCTCCTTGAATCCGAACCAGCCTGCATAGATTGTGGTCGGGAATTTCTTGATAGCCGTATTATACTCCTTCACGGCCTCCGTATAACGGCGGCGTTCGGTAGCGATACGGTTTTCAGTGCCCTCGAGCTGGGTCTGAAGATTCATAAAATTTGTATTTGCCTTCAGATCGGGATAAGCCTCATGCACTGCATTCACATAGATATCGAGTGCTCCCTTCAGACGGCTCTGGGCCTCCTGATACTGCTCGATATTCTCCTGAGGATTTTCCACACTCTGAGCTGCATTGTAAGCCTTTGTCAGACCGGCGCGTGCATTGGTGACATTCTCAAGAGTCTGGCTTTCATGAGTGGCGTAGCCCTTCACTGTATTCACGAGATTGGGAATCAGGTCGGCACGGCGCTGATACTGATTCTCAACCTGTGCCCAGCTCTGGTCCACTTCCTGCTGCTTTTCCACAAGAGAATTATAATTACAGGACGACAGACCGGAAGCTGCGCAGAATGCCAGGATGGCAAAAAGAATCTTGACTGTAAATTTCATAAAGTCCGAGATTTTAGGGTGAGAGAATAGAGGTTGGTTCATATAAACCCGATATTCCAATTTCCGTAGAATAATCTGCAGAAATTGGAATTATCGGAAGCTAAGTTTATACTTTTATTGTATGAGGGGCCGTTCCCGAAATTTCATAAATTTCTATGAGCGGCATTGGGAATTATCAGATAAGCTTACGCAGAAGGCTGTTGAGGCTCACTTCCTCATGGAGGATCTTCACCAGATCGTCAGCTTTCACGCGTTCCTGCTCCATTGAGTCGCGATGACGGAGAGTGACGGTGCCATCCTCGAGAGTCTGATGATCGACAGTGATACAGTAGGGCGTACCGATAGCATCCTGACGACGATAGCGCTTACCGATCGAATCCTTCTCATCATAATTGCAAGTGAAATCAAAGCGCAGACGATGCTGGATCTCACGGGCCTTTTCGGGGAGACCATCCTTCTTAACAAGCGGAAGCACCGCGCATTTCACCGGTGCAATCGGAGCCGGGAAATGAAGCACGACGCGACGGTCGCCATTGCCGAGATCCTGCTCCTCGAAGCAACTGCAGAATACGCTCAGGAACATACGGTCGACACCGATTGATGTCTCGATCACATAAGGAACATAGCTCTCATTGAGCTCAGGGTCGAAATATTGTATCTTCTTGCCCGAGAACTTCTCATGCTGGGAGAGGTCGAAGTTGGTGCGGGAATGGATACCCTCCACCTCCTTGAAACCGAACGGCATCTCGAATTCGATATCAGTGGCTGCATTGGCATAGTGAGCAAGCTTCTCGTGGTCGTGGAAACGATATTTCGCATCTCCGAGACCGAGAGCCTTATGCCATTTCAGACGTGTCTGACGCCAGAAATCAAACCATTTCAGCTCCTCGCCGGGGCGCACGAAGAATTGCATTTCCATCTGTTCAAACTCACGCATACGGAAGATGAACTGACGGGCTACAATCTCATTACGGAAAGCCTTACCGATCTGGGCGATTCCGAAAGGAAGACGCATACGCCCTGTCTTCTGCACGTTGAGATAATTCACGAAGATACCCTGAGCCGTTTCCGGACGCAGATAGACATTCATCGCGCCGTCGGCGGTGGAGCCCATCTCGGTCTTGAACATGAGGTTGAACTGACGTACGTCGGTCCAGTTACGTGTTCCGGAAATAGGATCCACAATCTCATAATCAAGGATAATCTGCTTGAGCTCGTTGAGATCGTTGGCGTTCATAGCCTCTGCGAAACGGGTATGAAGCTCTTCGCGCTTCTTGGCATGCTCAAGTACACGGGGATTGGTCTGACGGAACATAGCCTCATCGAAGCTATCGCCAAACTTCTTGGCAGCCTTAGCCACTTCCTTATTGATCTTATCGTCAAACTTAGCGATTTCGTCCTCGATCAGCACATCAGCACGGTAACGTTTCTTAGAGTCCTTGTTGTCGATCAGCGGATCATTGAACGCATCCACATGACCGGAGGCTTTCCAGATTGTCGGGTGCATGAAGATGGCGGAGTCGATACCCACGATATTATCGTGAAGCATTGTCATAGCCTCCCACCAATAGCGTTTGATATTGTTTTTGAGCTCTACGCCATTTTGGCCATAATCGTATACAGCTGACAGACCATCATAGATCTCGCTCGACTGAAAAACAAACCCATACTCCTTGGCATGGGCGATTATCGTCTTGAAAACGTCTTCCTGTTTTGCCATTGCAAATGTTTTATATGAGCCGAAGCGGGTCAACCGGTCCTTGAATTTTTCGCCGGCGGCTTCGCACCCTGATTTATATTCCTTAGAAGTTGTTTAAACTTATTTTTTATTCACATTTGGGAGAGATTTTTGAGCTGATTGCGTCACTCGAAGAGGTAGCAACCTCTCGGTTGGTACCGATGAGAGGGGCGGAAGCAGTCAAAAAGATCCGCAAAGGGGAATAAAAGAATGAAGAATATACATAATCCTAACATTCGTAAATTAGTTTAAACAACTTCTTATTCTGCAAAATTACTCAAAAAACTTCAGACACACAATTCCACGGTCTTCTCCAGAATTCCCTCAGAGCGAAGAATGGTCTCTACAAATTCGCGGAAGGCTCCATATCCGCCTCTTTTTGCCCCGGGATAGCGCACCTGACTGCGGACATAATCGGGAGCATTGGCCGGAGATCCGCTGATACCCACTTTCCGGAGGAGGCAGAGATCATTGATATCATCGCCGATGAAGGCCACATCAGCCAGAGTGATTCCCATCTTATCACAAAGCTCATTGGCCAGCGCCAGCTTATCCTTAACCCCGAGATAGCATAGATCAATCTTCAGCTTCTCCGCTCTCCGGGCCACAATCTGAGAATTCTCCCCCGTAAAGATAGCCACGGGAATATTCAGTTTTCGCAGGAATATGACGCCCCACCCGTCGGTGACGCAGAAGCGCTTGGCAATGTCTCCATCGGCGGTATAGATCATGCCGCCGTCGGTCCATACACCATCAATATCGGTGATAACAAGTTTAGGTAACATAAGTAGCTACTAAAAATTAATCGATATATGTATATTTTATTCCAGAGCTGTTGCGTATACAATTTCATCTGCGCCAATATCATCACGGAGCCGACGGCCGATCACCTTATCCTTCTCCGACCACTTAAATCCGTCGCCGGGACTAAGCAGATGGAGATCCTCCTCTGTGATGACATGGCCTTTCTTCAGGGGATAGCGAGTGGCGATCGAGCGTTCGAGCTTTGCTTTTGCCGCTGCCACTGCGGGTTCGATGGTCAGGTCTTCCTCACCGAGCCACATTTCAGCGATACGGATATCGCGTACCATACGGTTTACACCATCCGGGCCGAGCGAACCTTTCTGGTCGGTACCCTTCATGCGACGGTCGATCGTGATGTGTTTCTCGATTATTTCCGCGCCCATACCGACAGCCACAGCCGGAGCCGCAATACCGATCGTGTGATCAGAAAATCCGATCTTATACTTTCCGTAATGCTTCAGCAGATAGGGGATGGTGCGCAGGTTAAGATGCGGAGGGAGGGTTGGATATTCGCTCACACAATGCAGGATGGAGATATCTGAATGAAAACGCTCGATCACCTCCAGGGCCCGGTCGAGTTCCTCCTTCCCGGCCATGCCGGTGGAGAGGATAATCGGAATCTTAGTCTCGGCCAATGCCTCGAGCAGAGGGAGATTGGTCAGATCCCGGCTCGCCACTTTCAGTCGGTCGGGTGTAAAGAGCTTCAGCAGCGACAGACAACCGGTGGAGCAAAGAGTCTCCACGAAATCGAGTCCTTGAGCCTTAGCGTGCTTAAAGACTTCGAAATGCTCCTCATCGCTGAGTTCGAGGAAAGCACGATGCTCGCCGTAAGTGCGACCGAAAGAATGGGGAGAATCGTATGGACGGTTCATCTGCGAGGCAGCCAGTTCTTCTGAGAGATCGCGTTTTGTCAGCTTCACGGCATCCATCGGGCGCAATTGCATACCGGATGCCTCATCCACAACGGGACGGGCCACGAGATCGACAATCAGTTTTGCGATATCCACCGATCCATTATGGTTCTGACCTATTTCACCTATGATATATGTTGGCTTCATTTTTCGTTCTGTGCAATATTTTGTTTCATAATGCTTCCGTAGCGCGGATCGGAATCGACTAATTCTATCAGACTGCGGGTAGATGGCTCTTCCTCCTTCCGATGACGCTCGTAAAGCTCATGGAGGAGTTCGAAATCGGATGGCGTATCGAGAGTGAGCCTGATATCAGTGCGGTCTTTCAGATGGTCGGGGAGAGGAATGAGCGAGATACGATAGTCGTCAGGACGGGTGTAGAGTCCGATTGTGACATGCTCATGGTCCATCTTGTCGTGTGATTTCTCATTCAGTCGACGTAAAGCAGCTGTTCTTGCAAGTTCGGCGAAAAGACCGAGGTGTGACTTGATTGTAGGGCGACCATCCGGAAATCCGAATCCCACATAATCCGCACCTGTACGGCTCTGCACATCGAAGAGTGTATTGAAAGAATCCGTATCCAGGAAAGGATTATCTGAGCATACCCTTATGATGCGGCCAAGACCGAATCGGTCGGCAGCACCGATAAAGCGCGACAGTACATCCTGTTCGCTCCCTCGGAAACATTCGATACCATGACGCTTCGCCACCTCGACGAGCACATCATCGGCCGGTCGGTCGGTAGTGGCGAGCACTATCACCGCATACGGACAAGAACGTTTGGCTTTCTCGATGATGATATCCAGAATTGTGGAGCCATCGGGCGCGAAGGGCTTGAGAATCTTTGCCGGAAGGCGAGTGGAGCCGGTGCGTGCCTGAATCACGATACCATCCCGGCCCTCGTCAGGAATATGATACCTCTCGAAAGCATCTATATAGCTTCCGGGAGTGATATTGACAATTCGCTGGTTATGGCGACGGGCATAATCCTCAAGAATATGGTAAGCCTTGAAGGCCACGTGCATATGATAGAGGATTATATGCAGACGAGCCTCAGAAAGATCCTCGCGTTTCACGGTATCGGCCTTGCTCGAGCCGGCATCATAGAAATGTTTCTGGTGCATCAGCACTTCATTGTCTTCCGTAACGCGGATTTCTGGAAGCCACGAATGATCGGCTCCGGCCAGATATATTGTGCGGAATGGCATCCGCAGGGCTGTGGCTATGGCGGGAATCAGCACATTATGCGGGCGTGGCATACCGATTCCTTTGGAATAGACCATATCCGTAAACCAGCGGAATCCCTCGATGGGAGTGGTGTTGTACCATACCACCCGTATATTGGGATTTCCGGCGATAAGCTTCTGCCAGTTGGCCTTTCCTTTGGCCTTCACGGGCATGAACAGACGCATTGGCCATGACGTCTTAGCACCGAGAGCACCAAACAGCGACTCGCACTTATCGGGCACAATCCAGAAGAGGGGATCGGCGATGATATACATTTCGGGCCGGAGGTCGGTAAACATCGGAGAGACTGCACAAAAGTTGACGGCCATCAGCGCCTTATCTTTCAGAAAAGAGCGATGTTCAGCCACAGTACGGTTTAATGACGGCCCGTTGGCTATTATCACCAGGTCGCGTTTCTCATCCTCTTTTAGGTCGGCAGGTGAAGGCCGACGGCTCCAAAGGAGAATTTTCGCAAGAGATTCAGCGGTGGCGCCAAGGTTATGAATAGTACCTTGTATTCTATCGATTAAGGGCATTTCTAATTTTATATTCCGTCGGTTGCATCGGAGAATCAACTTCCCGGCTCATTGAGCAGCCGAACGATATGAACATTATGCAAATATAACTCAAATTCGCCAATATCTCAACTCTACAGGAGCTAATTCATAAAATGTAGGACTATTGGCTCATCAAAATAATCTGAAAATTTTTTGGAAGGGGGAATAAACCATCGAAGATGCGGAATGTCCTAAAATTGTGTTTCGTAACATCATCTTATCTTAGAATTATCTTAGAACCCTCACTCAACTTCTCAACTCAGATTATGAATAAACGATACTTATTGAGCAGCCTGTTTCTCGCATCCCCGCTTCTTCTTTTCGCAAAGGGCAATGTCACGGGCACGGTGGTGAATAAGGCCACCGGCGAACCGATGGACTTTGTCACCATCCAGATTGTGGATGCCAAAGGGCAGCCATTGCAAGTGGTGGCTTCCACTGATGAAGCCGGTAAATTCACCCTTCCAAATATTGCCGATGGCTCTTATGTGGTAAAAATCACCAATATAGGATCTATTGACCAGGAGCGTCCTATCAAGGTAAACGGCGGTTCGGTCGATCTCGGATTGATCCGTCTTGTGGATGATTCGAAGGTGCTGCAGGAGGTTGTGGTAGAGGGTATCCGCAGTCAGATGCGTTTCGAACTCGATAAGAAAGTTTTCTCCGTGGATTCCAACATCGCGTCAGCAGGTCAGTCAGCTTCCGAACTTCTTGAGTCGGTTCCATCTGTGGAGGTGGATCAGGATGGAGAGGTGTCACTGCGTGGCGATACATCGGTGACTATCTGGATCAACGGTAAGGAATCAGGCTTATCGGCAGATAACCGTGCTCAGATTCTCGAACAGATTCCTGCCGAGAGTATCGACCGCATTGAGGTGATCACCAATCCTTCGGCAAAATATAGTCCGGAGGGCACATCTGGCATCATCAACATCATTCTGAAGAAAGACCATCGCGGAGGCTATTACGGCAGTGCCGAACTCTCAGCCAATACCCGTGGTGGAGGCAATGCCTCGGTAAATATCAATTATAATAATTCGAAATGGGACACCTACGCTTCCGTAGGCTTCCGTATGCGTCATAATAACGGCGGAAGCGAGATGCGCCGTGATTTCACCAACGGCACCCATACCTACTCCGATGGAGAATCGCGCAACCACGGCAATAACCTTTTCGTACGCGCCGGAGCCACTTATCATCTCACCGATAAGGACGACTTCTATGCCAATGCGTTCGGAATGTTCGGCCGACGCTGGGGGCACACCAATACGGTATTCTCAAGCACTGTTCCGGGAATGTGGAACACCGACCTTGAAAGCCAGCATACCCACAGCACATCCCAGGGCGCACATGTGGAATGGGGATATTCGCATAAATGGAGCGACAATCATACGCTTGATGCCATGGTGGGGTATAACTATTGGGGTGGACCGACTTCTGATACATATGCAGAAATCCAGACTTATGCCGATGGCACTAAAGCCGAGGAATATCGCGATCAGGAGATGCCTATCCATTCAAATTCATGGGAGGCCAAGCTTGACTATGTGAACCAGCTCACTTCATGGTTGAAACTCGAGGCCGGATATCAGGGAAATTATTCACATGAGAATACCCCTAACACCACATTCTCAGGAATCACACCCACCAGCCTTACTCTTGATGAAGCACTTTTCAATCGATTCATCTACACCAACAATATCTCGGCTCTTTATGTCACCCTTGGCGGAAAGGTGAAAGACTTCAGCTTCTCAGCCGGAGTGCGTTCGGAGTCATGGCAGGTGAGGTCAAAGTCGCTCGACTTCTGGACAAAGCGTGAGGATGGCCGCGAATTCAAGAGCAATAATTTCGCTCTCTTCCCTTCGGTGTTCCTTTCCTATTCGCTTCCGCATGATAACGAAGTGCAGTTGAATTATACCCGTCGTATACGTCGCCCCTGGGGCGCGCAGCTCAACTCATTCCTCAATACCTCCGATCCGACCAATTATTCATACGGAAATGAGGAACTCGAGCCGCAGTATTCCAATTCGTTTGAGCTGAATTATCTGAAGTCGTTCACATGGCATATGATCTCGGTTTCGGCTTATATCCGAAGCAACGATAACTGCATGTCGCGTATCAGCTACCGAAACCCTTACGATGGAATTATCTATTCTACCACTGTCAATGTGGCTAACCGCGTGAATTCCGGTGTGGAGATCGTTTCAAAGAACTCTCTGATTCATAATGTGCTCGATCTCACCACGACATTGAATCTCTATAACGATCATATCAGCGCGTGGAATTATACCGGAACCGCCTATAATCCGAATCCTCAGCAGTATCCCGACCTGAAGACCTTCTCATTGTCGGGAGAGAAGCAGAATTCATTTGCATGGGATATCCGTGCGATGGCTAATGCGAAATTGCCATGGGGACTATCGTTACAGGCCACAGGTCGCTACTCATCCTCTCATCGTGAGGCTCAGGGCACTCATCAGGGTGGCTGGAGCGTGGACGCCGGTCTGAGAAAGGTGTTGGGTAATTGGTCGTTCTCGCTCAACTGCCGAGATATCTTCGACTCCCGAAAGATGAAAAATACGGTCTTTACCGATGAATACTTCCAGAGTTCGAAGCGTTGGAGAGGAGGACGTACACTGAGTCTGACTGTGAAATATAGTTTCGGTAATATGAAGTCGAAGCCAAACCGCAATACTGAGGCTCCCACTGAGATTGAATACGACGGAGGCGAGGGCTAATCCCTGGTTATATTAAATAAAAACAATGGCACTGAGTATCAACTCGGTGTCATTGCTTTTTAAAACTAAGTATTCCACATCTGTGATCATCTGTGTCAAAATCTAATAGAGAAAGACAAGTCGGACATGAGTTCTCACAGATTAACGCAGATGAATGTCACAGATTACCACAGATAATCGGGAGGGGGAGAATCGAATAAAAATCTGTGACCATCTGTGAAATTCATCTGTGATCATCTGTGATTATAATCAGTAGGGAAGTCGATTCTCTTATAGGAGAATGGCTTAGAGATTGAAGTAGTATGTGCCGGTGGAGAGGGGAGTGTAGAAATTATAGTTCACTCCGCGGAGGTTATAGAATGTATTGAAGGCTGCCATATCAATGCCTTTATCCCACATAAGGGTGTAGGGGTTCCAGGCGTTGAGCACGGTGACGTTATACTGTCCGCCACCCCATTGATAGGCCACAAGCATAGGGATAATCTTATAGCTTCCCTGAGAATCATAACCGCAGGCAATCACTTTCTGATAACCCTGATTAGGATTGACAATCACGGGATTCACCGTGGCCGAAGGCATCGGATTCCAGTTCCAGCTCGAAGGCCAGCCGTTGTTGAAGCCGCCCCAACCCGGAGCAGCAGGATTCGGGCCGGGATTCCAGCCTATACCATTCGGCCCCAGAGGCGCATTACCCCCTGATCCGGGAGCCGGCAGACTCGATCCTCCTCCACCGCCGGGGGCACCCGGAGGCTGAGCTGATATTGTGAAAGGGATAAGAGCCATGGCGGCTCCGATGATTCCGAGCTTGAGTAAATTCATAGTGTTTTTCATATGTAATGTTATTTATAATTGACAATTAAGCCTCTGTCGGATGCTCTGGTGCATCCAGTCTCAATTATAAACATATAACAAACAACTTGGAATCTTTATCGACGTTCGATAATCCATGATTCAATCCGGCGCGAACCGGAAGAAAAATTAACTGATAAGGTAACGGATGTCCCAAAGAACTGTGAGCCCAAAGTGTCAACCTGTATCCGTCTCCGGCAATAATCACAGATTGGCACAGATTTTTATCACAGATTGGCACAGATTTTTATTGTAGAGGAGCGCGGATAAATTGAGATGGGATAAGGAAGAAAAATCTGTGGGAATAGGTGAAGATCATCTGCGCTCCTCTGCGACTCTACTTCCATCATGAATACGTGACTGTGATTACTCGCGGATGAGCACGGATTATTATAAAAGGTAAGACCAACTTCTTGAAATAGGGAAGTTGGCCTTACTGATTTATGTATGTTACGGAGAGTAAGTTCGAAGGGGATTATGCCTTGGCCTTCTTGCTTGCTGAATAGAGGTAGGCAATCAGAAGAAGATAGGCCACGCAACCTAAAATCTGAGATGTGCCCTCATCAATCGGGTTCTGATATTCGAAGCCACAGAAGCGTGTTACGGCAGCAAATACACCGAAGAGGGCTCCACCGGCAATCAGGCCGGAAGAGATGAGCGTTCCGCGGTCACGACGTGCATCGTTGGTCTTCTGATCCTTTGAAGAATGGCTCACAAAGTAAGCGATTGCACCGCCCACAAGCATCGGAGTATTAAGCGACAATGGAATGAACATCCCCAGACAGAAAGCCAGAGCCGGAACACCAAGCCAATTGAGCAGGAGCGCCAGAATAGCCCCGGTCATGTAAAGTATCCATGGAGTCTCACCACCCATCATGAGCGGTTCGATCACCTTAGCCATGGCATTGGCCTGAGGAGCCACAAGAGCATTATCGCCTGAGAAACCATACACCTTGTTAAGCACGATAATCACGCCTCCAACGGTAGCAGCCGACACGAGAGTGCCGAGGAATTTCCAGGTCTCCTGCTTCTTAGGAGTGGAACCGAGCCAGTAGCCAACCTTAAGGTCGGTTACAAAACCACCGGCCATTGAGAGCGCTGTACACACTACACCGCCGATTACCATAGAGGCCACAATACCTCCGGTACCTTTCAGGCCGATACCGACGAAGATAGCCGAGGCGATAATCAGAGTCATCAGGGTCATGCCGGACACCGGGTTGCTTCCTACGATAGCGATCGCATTAGCGGCAACTGTGGTGAAAAGGAAAGCAATAAGAGTAACCACTACCCAAGCTACGGCAGCCTGCCAGAATGTATGGATCACACCAAACCAGAAGAAAAGCATCACTGCGATAAGAGCCAAGGCAATGTAGAATACCACCTGCTTCATCGAGATATCCATCTGCCAGCGGACTTCATTGCCGGTCGACGCACCACCTTTGAATTCGCGTCCTGCCAGACCCACAGCCTGACGGATAATAGGCCATGATTTGATGATACCGATCACGCCGGCCATGGCGATACCGCCGATACCGATCATTCGGGCATAATCCTTAAATACAGCCTCCGGAGCGAGAGCCTGAAATTCGGGAGACCCGTATGTGCCCAACAGGGGGATAATAACCCACCATACGAAAACCGAACCCGCAAAGATCACAAAAGCATACTTGAGGCCCACGATATAGCCGAGGCCGAGAAGAGCCGCACCCGTATTACATGAAAGCACGAGTTTTGTCTTTTCCGCTATGGTTTGGCCCCAACCTGCGGCTGTGGTCTCCACGGTCTCGGCCCACCATCCGAATGTGGCAACCACATAATCGTAGATACCGCCGATGAGTGAGGCTCCGATCAGGGTTTTGGCCTGACCTCCGTCGCCCTCTTTGGCAGAAGCCTGTCCGGAGACGAGCACCTGAGTGGTGGCTGTGGCTTCAGGGAAGGGATACTTGCCATGCATATCCTTCACAAAATACTTGCGGAAGGGAATAAAAAATAGGATTCCTAAGATACCTCCCAAAAGCGATGCAAGGAAAATCTGGTAGAAATCCACCACAATTTCCGGATATTGTGCCTGGAGGATATAAAGGGCCGGGAGAGTGAAAATGGCGCCCGCCACGATCACACCCGAGCAAGAGCCGATCGACTGGATGATAACATTCTGGCCAAGGGCATTTTTCTTCTTAAGGGCACCGCTGAGGCCGACGGCGATAATGGCGATAGGGATGGCGGCCTCAAACACCTGGCCTACTTTCAGACCGAGGTAAGCGGCAGCCGCACTGAAAATGATGGCCATAAGCAGACCCATGCCGACTGAATAAGGAGTCACTTCCTGTTGGTCGTGCGCGGGTTTCATCACCGGAACGTACTCCTCATCTGCGGCCAGTTCGCGGAACGCGTTCTCGGGCAGACCGGTGTCGGTGGTGTAAACTTCTTCTTCCTCTTTCATTGATTATAAGATTAGTTATGTGATTATGATATTTGAATCTGGATTAGTATGATTAGTGTATATCGTATAAATTAATTTTGAACACTTACTTATGAAAAATAGTGCTTCAAACACATCACTACTGGGAAACACCACCAAAGTTACGGATTTTTAACGGATTATCAGCAATCCATACGGATATATCCTCCGGGTGGGTCTGATTATTTTAAGAAGGGGCTATATGAGTTAACTATATTTTTTGTTAAGTAAGCACGATAAGTAGTTCGCATAATTAATTAATGTATTCTCAATCAATTGATGGTAATGCTGATTCTTAGCAAAGATAATAATTTTTTTTGATAAGTGTATAATTATGCCTTAAAAAGAGAAGTCTGCCCTGAGAAAATAAGATGATTCTGCACTCCTGAGAGCTTAACTCATAATTTATTCGAAATGAAGGGGGCAATGTTGAGGTTTTTATGTATCTTTGCAGTTTCGATAAAGGGAAATTTTTAGGAATTATCGGAATGTTTACGAAATATCTTAACTATCTACTTAATTATTAATTAGATGAAGAAGTATTACCATTTATTTGCTCTTGTGGTGATGGTGTTGTGCGGCGCCCTCTCTGCGAGAGCTGCCGAATGGGTCTGGGATTGGCCCATTTCAGCCACCAAGGACAAGGAAACCGGATATGCCAACGGGTATTATAACTTTGGCTCCGGAGCGTATTATGATGCAAAGCTCACAGAGCAGACGCGTACTTTCAATGGAATCACCTGGACAGCTCATTTCGATGCCGGGTGTGTGCTGGCTTATACAGCCTCCGGTCAGACTATCGGCCAGAAGGGAAAAGCCGTAACCAACGCTTTCGATATGACTACGGATTCTTTCTCGGGAAAGATACGGAGTGTTACGATTGAGGCGCGTTGTGAGCTGGCGTCGGCCACAGCTGCAGTGGCAGTGAACGGTACAAGCTATGTGTGCGACGAGTCTACGGCAAGTATTGCGGGAACCACACTTAAGAAACTTACGTACACACCCTCAGGAGATGCACTTGAAGGAACTCTGAAGATAACACTCAACACGGAGGGTACCACCGGCCCGAGCTATCTTAAATCCATTACAGTGGTATACGATCCGGCCCAGGCATCTATTGACGCACCGACTTTCACGCCGGCTCCCGGTTCGTTTGACGGGCCGGTTGAGGTATCGATCGCCGGAGTGGAAGGAGCGCAGATACTCTATACCATCGACGGAAGCAGCCCGAAAGTAAACGGAACCGTCTATACCGCACCATTCGCTATAAATGAGACAGCAACGATAAAGGCGGTTGCCAAAGTGGGCGAGGAATTCAGCGCAGTGGCGGAAGCGAAATATGTGGTCCGTGTCAGTCCCGAACTCTCCCTTGTAAAGGATAGATACTCCATCGAACTCCTGGAGGAGGATATCATTGTGGTCAACAATCCTAATAATGTGGAACCGATCACATTCTCTTCGAGCAAGCCTCAGGTGGCAGCCGCCGATAAATATGGGCATATCTACACCTTCTCAACCGGCACCACCACCATCAGCGTGAAATTCGCAGGAAATGAAATCTACCTTCCCCAGACACTGACAGCGGAAGTGGAGGTTGTGGCCAAAGAACCGCTCGCGGGGCTTAAAGCCTCTGTAGAATCCGGAAAATATGAAGGGCCGTTAGCAGTGACCTTTACCTGTACAGATCCACGGGCGAAAGCCATCTGGTACAGCATCGGAACGGAGAAGATGACCCTCGATGAACTCGGTATTCTTGACGAATACACCATCGAGCCTTCCACCACGCTTAATCTCTCACTCGAGAACTCATGTGTGGTATCCGTGCAGGCAATGGGCGACAATGTATGGAGCGAGCCGATCTTCCTCACATATGATATCACCACTCCACTGAAAGCCGATTTCAGCGGGCCGGAGTCGGTGGAGATCCTTTATCATAATGGATTCGATTCCTCAGAAGAGGCCAACGAATGGGAAACCTCAAGCGGCTCGAAATGGCAGCTCACCAATTCGAACAGCTATAACGTACCCGATTTCTCATCGATCAATCCCGACAGCAAGTATTCTCTCTTCCATGCCTATGCAAATACGGGTGATGTGTCGGTGGTGTCTTCTCCTGCGGTAGCGATTCCGGAGAAGGCTAAAGTTAGATTTTATGCTCTCTTTAATCCGATATGGATTCATGACGGCAATCTCGAACTGTATATTGCCGAGGATAAGGATGGTGCCGAACCCAAGAAAATATGGGATGCCTTCCTCACATCGCAGAATGCCGCTACTGATAATGCCAACTGGACACAATATTCAGTGAATCTTTCTGACTATGCCGGCAAGAAGGTGAAATTCTCTTTTGCATATTATCTGACATACGGAGATAATGTCTATATTGACGATTTCGAGGTGACAAGCGCTGCTCCGGCCACGGATCATATTACGGTGGTAACGGGTCAGGAAGTGAAGTTTACCAATCTTTCCACCGGTGCTCCCGAATCTTACTCGTGGAGTTTCGAAGGGGCCGATACTCCGACCTCCACTGAGGCCGAGCCTACTGCAATCTGGTCACGTGCCGGAAGCTATACTGTATCTCTGACTGCAATCAAGGGTGATGAATCCGATACGTGCAAGAAGACAGGATATGTTTTGGTGCGTGCGCAGGCTCCTAACGCTTTGATTGATGTGGAGGCTCCCGGCTGTTACTATTCCCCGGAGGCTGCCCTTGTGGCTCCGTTGAATAAGGATATCACCTTCCGTAGCGCCTCTACCGGAGTGCCGACTGAATTTGAATGGAAACTTCCGGGCACTGACAAGGTGATGGCAGCGACAGAGGAAGTGACTGTGAAGTATATCGAGGCCGGAACCTACGATGTGGATCTGACAGTGAAGAATGATGTGGGCACCTCATCCACTTATATTCATGGAGTGAAAGTGGGGCAGGAGGCATTGGTCTGGAACATCCGTACAGACGAGAACGAGAATCTCGGCTTGACCACTCTTGGCTGGTATGGCTATTATGGAGGAACCAACTGGCTTGATATGGAAGCCTTCGCAGAGCATTTCGAGGCCCCGGCAGAGGCTGCGGAGATAAGTGCGGTGAATATCTATTTCGGTAAGGCAACCACTATTTCCCCGGATGCGGATATCACTGTGGCGATAACTTCGCAGACTGCGGCCGGTCTTCCCGGAAAAGAATTGGCATCGACTTCTCTGAAGGCTTCGCAGTTGGTGGATGCTTCCGAGACATATAATGATCCTACGGTGTTCAGGTTTGAGAAGCCTGTGGAGGTGAATGAGCCATTCTTTGTCACTATCAGCGGTATTCCTAACAATGAGACCGATTCGGGTTCTGATGCGATTGCGATGTATACTCTCTATCGCGGGCCCGGCGGCAAGAACACAGCCTATCATCTGATAGCGGAGATGGACGATAATTGGCAGCCTACGGGAGAGAAGAATTGGTATGCCCAGACAGATGATCCCTGTTCGTTTGCGATTGCCCCTCTGTTGAAGTATAATTCTGTTGTTACCGGGGAGACATCGGTAGAAGCCGACGATGAGGCGGCGGAGCCTGTCTATTACACAGTATCCGGTATTCGTGTAGCAGCTGAGGATCTTGTTCCGGGCATCTATGTAATGAAACGCGGATCAAAGACAGAGAAAGTCGTAATCAAATAATCATTCATATCCCCGACTAACGTCGGGTATGCTTCAGGAGGCTGTATCGGATTCCCTAATCCGATACAGCCTCCTTTGCTACTCCTTAGCCAGTATTTTCAGGACAATCCACTTAGTCTATATGAGAGTTGATAAGAGGTGTAAAAAGGCAATGAGAGGAGGTTTTAAACCAAATGGATTGACGGAATGTTCTAAAACAAGAAACGAAAGTATTAAGAAAATTAAAAATATAAAAAACGAAGTTATGTTTAAATCCACAATGATTGCAGGTATCGGAGGTCTGTTGGGTACCTGCCTTCGTTTCCTTTCAGAAAAGCTTGGCGCGTCCATATGTCACCTATCTTTTCCATTGGGAACATTTATGGCCAATATGGTGGGATGTATCATCATCGGTATGCTGTATGGGTATCTGAATAAGACCGGTAAACTGAGTAAGACGGCCAATCTACTTTGGATCACCGGATTTTGTGGAGGTCTGACCACCTTCTCCTCATTCTCCGACGAAATGCTGAACCTTCTCAAGGCCGGAGATGCCGGAATGTTTGTATTCTATATGGTTACCAGCCTTGTATTCGGAATAGCGATGGTAGCTCTCGGAGCTGCATGTATTCGTAAGCCGGCCACTAAAACTCAGAATGCCTAATCCCTAAGTAGTTACTAAAAATAGAAAATTATGATTATTGTATATATGCTTATTGCAGGGTTAGGCGGATTTGCAGGAACATGCGGACGTTACCTGACCGGAGTATTGGGAAAGAAACTTTTTGGCGATAAATATCCTGCCGGCACATTTGCCGTCAATGTATTAGGATGTTTTATAATCGGTATCTTCAGCGGTATTTTTGCTGACCATGAAATGGGCACAGTAGTCAGTGCGTTGCTGATATCAGGCTTCTGTGGAGGCTTCACCACATTCTCATCATTCAGCCATGACAGCTTCGCAATGATTCAGAAAGGAGAATGGTGGAAATTCATATGTTACATCGTTCCGTCTGTCGTTCTCGGTCTTCTGATGGTATGGCTCGGTTACCTGTGTGTGGCCTAAGACTTCAACCTCTAAATTTATAGAATAATACGAAATTAGCCCGAACGCTTTATCAGCGTTCGGGCTTTTTATCACAATGAGGGAATCAGCGTTACTTCTGAATGGTATTGGAATTTTGATTGTAGGCTTTAGCCACACATTTCCACTCGCCATCGAGTTTGAGAAGCAGTAGGAAGTCGGTGAAGTCGATTGACCCACCCCAGCCTTCTTCGAGCACTCTGACTACCGCTACGGTTTCTTCCACTGCAAGAACATCGATGCGAGCTTTGAAATCGGAACCTGCTCCAACAGTATCGACATTATGATAGAACTGTTCGATAGATCCACGTTCAACGACACCATTGAGAATTCCGAACAGAACCGCATCATCGGTGAAGAGACTCTTTGCATATTCACTGTTCCCCTCGGCAACGCTCTTTACAAAATTTTCAGCAGCCTTAGCCACTGCCTCATATTCTTTAATCTCGTTTCTCATAACAGAATTGAATTATGTGACCACAAAATTAAGATAGTAATCCTTAAAAATCAAGTACCGAAAAATTATTCATATATAGAATAATTTTTCGGTACTTGATTTTTAGATAGTTATTGATTTACTTTGCAGAGAAGAGATAACTTCGATATTAAAAATTATAAGAAATGGCATATGAAAAAAAGAAACCGGTCGATTTAGATTGCCCATTGCGCTTAACAATGAGTTTGATAGAATCAAAATGGAAATCCTGTATCCTTGACGAGTTGAGAGATGGTAAACCACTCCGTCCCAGCGAAATCCATAAGCGTTTACCTGAGGCAGCCCCACGAGTGCTCGATATTCAGCTAAAGGAATTAATTGAAGATGGGCTTGTAGAGAAAACAATCTATCCCGAACTTCCACCTCGCTCAGAATATGTGATCAGCCCGCTCGGCTTATCATTAATCCCCATAATCGACCAAATGCTCAAATGGGGAGAAGATCATTATGATATCTTTGTAAAAAAATACGGTAAGAAATAATGAAATGGCCGACTTCATTGTAGGAGTCTGCCTTAAGATTCTATATAAGATAAGAGATTTTAAGTAAGTATTCAAAATTAAGAAGCTCGCTGCAATTAATACTTAGGTTCTGTCTTATAATAATATGGTTGCATACACAACCATATTTATGTTTGTGTTGTTATAGTAGTATGAAAGCGGAAAACAACACATATCAGGCTCCGGCAATCGGATGTATGCTGGGCACTGCCAATCAGATTCTTCTACGCGAACTTGAGAAGGCACTGAAAGAGGCAGCCCTCAATCTGACCACTCTTGAATACCTGATACTACGAGCATTGTATTCGAAAGATGGGATTCAACAATGCGAGATCGCAGAAATGGTAGGGCGTGATAAAGCCGGCATCTGTAGAGGTGTAAGCGCCTTAGTCAAGAAGAATCTCGTGCGGACCGAACCGATCAGCTATAAATGCCTCAAGGTGTATCTGACTGACGAAGCGCTTTCGATACAATCCCGTGTGATGCAGGTAGCTGAGAGCCGACATCAATCGCTAATGGAACTGATAGGTAGGGATGAGTTCGATACTTTCACAAAGGTTTTAGAAAAAATAATTAATAAATAAGTACAATGATTGGTAGATTCTACCAAATCATTGTAGATAAATAGAAAGGAAAAATACTATGATGACATTAACTGTATGGTCAGACTTTGCGTGCCCTTATTGCTACATAGGCGAAACCCGTCTTCAGAATGCTATTGAAGAACTCGGTCTGCAGGATCAGGTGACAATTGATTTCCGTGCCTTTGAGTTGGATCCGACAGCTTCGAAGGAAGTGGTAAGTTCCACTCCCGAACGTTTTGCAAAGAAATATCGTCTTTCACTTGCAGGCGCCAAGGAACAGATTGAACAGATTTCATCTCTCGGACGCGAATTGGGCATTGACTTCAATTATGCCACCACACAATACTCCAACACACGCGATGCCCATCGTCTGATGAAACTTGCCGAGGCTAAATATGACCGCGAAACAGTCGGACGCCTCAACGAGGCATTGTTTAAGGCCTATTTTGTTGAGAATCTTGTCTTGGCAGATCATAAAGTATTGCTTGATAAGGCTGTAGGTGTCGGTATGAATGAAGTGGAAGTCAGGGAAGTGCTCGAATCAGACAAGTATGATGATGAAGTTCGTTTTGATGAGCGCGAGGCAATGATGCGTGGAATTCATGGTGTGCCCTATATCGTATTCAACGGAGATTTCGCAGTTCCGGGAGCAATGACAACCGAAGGATTTAAATCGGCCCTCAAGCGAGAATTGAAGAAGCAGGAGAAGGTGCAGGATGAAACAGATCAGACCACTGGCGAACGTCCCCATCAGTGTGGTCCTGACGGGTGTGAGCTTCTTTAAATCCAAGAGTATCTGATAACTTGAAAAACAATCTGAGAAAGGAGAAAAGCAATGATCAAGGAATTACAGGTTCAGGGTGTATTTGCAGAAAACACCTATTTCTATATTGACGATCATTCAAAGTCGGGTTTTATTATCGATCCCGGTGCACAGGCCGGACTGATATATGATGTGGTGAAGCGAAACGGATGGACAATCGAGAAGATCCTTCTCACACACGGTCACTTTGACCATATGGGTGCAGCGGAGTTACTACGTGAAAAACTCATAGCTCCGATCTACATTTATCCCGAGGATGCGTCATATCTCAGAGACCCATATCTGAATCTTAGTGCGGATTCGGGTGAGCCAATCACTGTGACACATTATGAGGAATTATACGATGGCGAGATAATACGCCTGAAGGCTAATTCGGGATTCTATCTTAAAGTGATACACACACCGGGGCATACGCCCGGATCGGTGACTTACTATTCACCGGAAGAGAGCGCTGCCTTTGTCGGCGACCTCTTCTATCAACATGGGCCCGGTCTTACCAACTTCCCGGGAGGAAACCGCCGAGTATTGGAAGAAACAATCATCAATAAGATATTCACTCTTCCGGACAATACAGTACTGCTTTCCGGCCATTCCTCTCCCATTACGATCGGGCAGGAAAAACAGAGGTTATTATGATTAACTCTATCAGTAGATATCCCAAATAACAAGTTTTTATGTTCAGGATTTTCCCAAATGATATTAAATAATATCATTTAATTTTTAGAAAATAAGTAGCTCATAGCCATGACCAACAAGACTTTTACACCAACGACACTTGGAAATCTTGTGATAAAAAACCGTATTATTCGAAGTGCAACAAATGATCATCTCGGCAACCGCGATGGAAGTGTTAGCGAAGCCGAGATAGAGATGTATGATACGTTGGGGAGAAATAATATAGGCACTATTATTACAGGTCATTTGAGTGTTAGCCCTGATTTGGATCTTAGAGCAGATGAGGTGCAACTCTGTATTGGCGATGATAGATATATCGACGGTCTAAGACGAATACCGGAAACTCTACATAAATATGATGCAATAGCGATTGCGCAGATATCTCTTGCAGGGCCAAAAGGCTTGAATCCATTTGATTTCAATGAACTGACCACCGACCAACTCGAAGAAATACGAGATTGGTTTATAGCCGCAGCCCGAAGAGCACAGGAGGCCGGATTTGACGGAGTGCAGGTTCATATTGCGCATTGGTATTTACTTCAGGCTATAGTAAATGTAGATCTGAACCATCGTACAGATAAATATGGAGGAAATCCGGAAAACTGTCTGCGATTACCCCTCGAAATTATCAATGGAATAAGAAAAGTTTGTGGGGAATCCTTTCTAATAGCGGTAAAGCTAAATGCCCACAACACGATTAGCGGTGAAAATGATCAGGAAATATTGAATTATTATGCCTCAAAGCTATACGAATCCGGTGTCGGACTCGTAGAAATCAGTGGTTCGGATTTTAATCATAAAGACCGCAAAGCCAAACTATACTATCTTGAGGAAACGGTAAAACTGAAGGAAGCATATCCGCAGATTCCGCTATCGCTTGTGGGAGGAATCTATAGTGAAGCTACGATTGAAGAGGCATTGAAAACCACTGAATTTGTATCCTTATCCCGAACATTACTTACGCAGCCGGATTTTATAACCAAGCTGCTATCCGGGGAAACGTTACAATCCAGATGCATCCACTGCAACAAATGTTTTGAGATCTTCTCCACCAAGTATGAGCGATGTGTCTTCGGACCGGTGATCCACAAACTCGAGGAGACATTCAAGCAAGATTGAGGGTAGAGCCTTAAATGTTCTCGATCACCGGAGTGAAATGCACCCCAAAAGTTAGACACAAAACTTTTGGGGTGCATTTCACAAATGGAATCAGCTGATGGAGTCCTTGGAAGTTAGATTGCGGAACTCAGTTATGAGTAGCGAAAGTGATTTTGTATCAATAGCCATAATGAAGCGCCGGTGGTGCGGTTTATGAGTTTATGTGTTGATGAGTTTATGTAAAAGTATGGCTATTATAATGCCGTGGAAAAGACACGATACATAGCCGAATTATCAAATATTTGTTGTATTTTTGTATAGAAATATCGGCAACTTCAAAATCTGATGGCTAAAATAACTGTACAAAATACACCCATCACTGTACTCTCAGTTGAGGAACAGGATTATATCTCCCTTACCGATATGGCAACAGCCAAAGAGGGAGATAATAGCTCTGCCGATATAATCAAGAACCGGTTACGCAACCATTACACTATTGAATTTCTTGAACATGGGAAGTGATACATAACCCCAATTTTAAAGTGGTCGAATTTGACCACTTTAGAATGAGTGCCGGGCTTCCTTCTTTTGTACTTGGAGAGTGATAACAATAATAGAAAACTTCTGAAATGAAAAAAATAGCTACATACTTAACCTGCGGCATCATTGGAATTATTAGTGTATTTGCTGATAATGTTGTTATAAAATCTCCAGGCTATTTCAAGGCGCCAATCCGCGATGGTCATGAATTGTTTCCTGACTCCCTCGTCTTTCCTCGCGATGCGGAGTCAATCCACATCCCGGATATTGGAATGATAGGGTGCTTCGAGGATTATGGATTTACTAATCTGAAAAAGGTGTCGTTTGGTGATATTGACTATCTGCCGGGCGGGTTGTTTATGAATAATGAAACTATTGAAGAAATAGAGTTTAACGGATTGATAGGTCATTTTGATTGCTGCTTGGTGCTCAATTGCCCCAATCTCCGTAAAATCGTATTTCATGGCCCGGTTTCCAGTACGGGAGGCCCAGGTTTTGCCTCCAAATGTCAGCAACTTGACAGCGTAATTTTTGAGGGGCCGGTGGTTGATTTCGGATTGGGGATATTTCCTGACGAATTATGCCCAAGATTTAATTCTTACACAAATCGCGGGGCATTTTTGTCAGTCTATAATGACAGCCTCACTCCTAAAACCACAATAGATCAACTGCGCAATAATCCGCACCTTATATCTGATTTGGAACGAATTGCCAAATGGCAGACTGAAGTGCTTACATCAACCGATCCCGGCTGGATGAGGGCTTGTCAGTATAAGAATGCCAAGATACTTTTGCCGGTGCTTGAGCAGTTAAACAGCAAAGAAGCTGTTGCTTTGAAAAAGGCGATGGACTATGCCTGGAATTTAGGCGACGAAGTTAAAAGCGACCTTGAGATTCTGAAGGAATCGCCCGCATATCGGCGCGATTCTATTCAGAAGCATGAATTTGTCTATGCACAACCTTCCGACACCCTATTGCGCCTGTCACAAGAACGGTTCAATCTCGATAGCATTGCCGGCAATGGTGATGATATAAGCCGTATAAAAAATCTGCTTTATTGGGTTCATAATAATATTCCGCATGACGGAAGCAATGGTTTGGCACCAGGTGCACGAAATTTGAGAAATACATACGATTGCTCAAAGCGTGACAGTTGCGGTTACAACTGCCGCGCATTAGCCATTTGCTTGACTGAGGCGCTGCTTGCAGAAGGAATACCCGCAAGATATATCACTTGCGAATCAAAGAAGTGGGATACGGACAACGATTGCCATGTAATATGTGTGGCATGGAGCGAATCGCTCGGAAAATGGATATGGGTTGATCCGACATTCGCCGCCTATGTCACAGATGAAAACGGTCTGCTGCTTCATCCCGGAGAAGTGCGTTATCGTTTGCAGAACGATTTGCCGTTGATTCTTAACGAGGATGCAAACTGGAATAATCGCTCAAAGGAAGATAAAGAGTATTATCTTGATAAATACATGGCTAAAAATCTATATATCATGTCGGCCAATACATTAAATCAGGCAGAACCCGAAGGAGAGACGACTCATAATAAAGGTAAAGTTGTAGCCATTGTTCCAGTTGGTAGCAATTATACAAATGCGCATATCGTTACAACTGATGATGAATGGTTTTGGCAAGCACCTGACATTATGAGATGACGGTGCAGCGTATAATGTCGGGATTCTTTGCTCAGGCAATACGTCAAAAGGAGGATAAGAGTGCGTTGGAAATGGCACGGCAGAACTCCTGACCTAAGGAGTCTGCATAAAATTCCTGAATATTCATTACCGAGGCGAAGTTACGTCTCTAACTGAGACAACCGATGATTTATCTTCTGAATTATTTTGAGATGCGGAGATTTGTGAATCTTCGTATGAAATAGATTTCAAATTTTCTCGATCACGGGCGCTCCAAAGATTCCACGGCGGATGTTGATGGTGATCGAGCGGCCCTTACGGAGCTGTTTATATCGGCTTCCTGGGAGTTCGAAAGAACGTATGGCCCCATCAGGAAAGCGAGCTTTGACCTTATAGACCGTATAGGGTGCGCCTCTACCGACACTGCGGCGTCCCACACGTCGGGTATGGTATCTGGTAACGGTGTATTTTCGCTCGATCACTACATCCTCAGGATGGGCCGGACGGATGGTCACTGTGGAATTCAGAAGGTAGAATGCTCCCCAACAGAAACAAGTGACGCAGATCAGATGGCACAGATAGTTGACCCAGAATACCTGAATATCCGTAAAGCGGCGCCAGATCCTCCATAGTGTGAGACCTGTAGCGGCTGCGATAAAGAAGGAGATTAAAAAAGGAATCCAGCGGTTGACGAGCGTATATTGCGCGAAAGCACCGACCGCACCGATGCTGAAAAAGGAAATCAGGATTATTACGACTCCGACAATAATGCGGCTGAAATCGCGGCGTGTGAAAGCCTTATTCGATTGAGACATAGAGGATATGGGATTGAGAGCATGGTATTATGACAGGCTGATACCATGCCGGAATAGACAGAGAGCGCGGAAAAACTCCTCCGCGCTCTCTGTTTTTCTATGGATTCTTATTTCGCGAATTTGGGATCGTTGGCCAGAAGCCACTGAGCAATCTGCACGGCATTGAGAGCCGCACCCTTCTTAATCTGATCGCCCACAACCCAGAAAGAGAGGCCGCAATCATCGCATAGATCCTTGCGTAGGCGCCCCACATATACGGGATCCTTATCAGCGATATCAAGAGGCATGGGATAGAACTTATCGCCATCCTTCTCCTCGCAAACCACCAGCCCGGGAGCTTCAGCAAAAGCTTTATTAACCTCCTCTAATGTAAGCGGCTTCTCAGTCTCGACCCAGATAGCTTCACTATGGGCGCGCAGCACAGGGACGCGGACGCAAGTGGCGGAGACCCGGATATCGGAATGCATGATCTTCCTGGTCTCATTGAACATCTTCATCTCCTCCTTGGTGTAACCGTTATCGGTGAAGACATCCACATGGGGAATCACATTATAGGCGAGCTGATACTTGAACTTCTCAATTGTGGGCTCCTCACCGTTGGAGAGCTGTGCAGACTGAGTGCGGAGCTCATCCATCGCTGCTGCGCCGGCACCACTCGCCGCCTGATATGTGGCCACATGCACACGGCGGATATGCGAAAGATTGTCGATGGGCTTGAGGGCGACCACCATCTGGATAGTGGTACAATTCGGGTTTCCGATTATATTGCGCGGACGAATCAGGGCATCCTCGCCATTGACCTCCGGTACGACCAGAGGCACATCCTCATCCATACGGAACGCCGAACTATTATCGATCATCAGAGTGCCATGACGGGTGATGGTGTCGGCAAACTCCTTAGAAGTTCCCGCACCGGCTGAAGTGAAGGCAATATCCACGCCGGAGAAATCGGAATCATGAGTCAGCTCCTCGATAACGTAATCCTGACCGCGGAACGAACGGGTCTGGCCCGCACTGCGCTTGGAGCCGAAAAGCCGAAGGGAATCAATGGGGAAATTCTGCTCATCAAGAACGCGCAGGAACTCCTGACCTACCGCGCCGCTGGCACCAACTATAGCTATATTCATAAATATCGGGTATAGAAATGAGGCTGCCTCCGGACCGGTGGAAAAGCCGGAGCGGAAGCAGCCTCATAGATTGTATACAAAAGATTACTGCATTCCGCTGGTTGCGACCTGGCGGTTGATTTTCTTGACGAGACCCTGAAGCACAGAACCGGGGCCGAGCTCCACGAACTCAGTGGCACCATCGCCGATCATCGCCTCAACATCGTAGGTCCAACGAACGGGAGCTGTAAGCTGCTTCACAAGGTTTTCCTTAATCTCCTTCGGATCAGTATGGGGCTTACCATCCACATTCTGATAGATGGGGCAACGGGGAGTCTTGAACTCTACAGTCTCGATAGCCTCAGCGAGCTCATCGTGAGCAGGCTGCATGAGAGGGCTATGGAATGCGCCGCCCACCTTAAGCTTCATAGCACGCTTCGCACCGGCAGCCAGCATCTTCTCGCAAGCCGCATCGATGCCGGGAACCGTACCAGAGATTACAACCTGACCGGGGCAGTTGTAGTTGGCCGGAGCCACCACATCATCCACCTCAGCACAAAGCTCCTCCACCTTTTCATCCGGAAGGGCCAGCACAGCAGCCATAGTGGAGGGCTGAGCCTCACAAGCCTTCTGCATGGCATGGGCACGCTTAGACACGAGCTTGAGACCATCCTCGAAGCTCAACGCACCGGAAGCAACAAGAGCCGAAAACTCGCCAAGGCTATGACCTGCCACCATATCGGGCTGGAAATCATCGCCAAGGCTCTTTGCAAGAATCACACTATGGAGGAAGATAGCGGGCTGAGTCACCTTAGTCTGCTTCAGATCCTCCTCGGTGCCTTCAAACATCAGGTCAGTGATGCGGAATCCGAGAATCTCGTTAGCCTTCTCGAACATCTCCTTAGCCTCAGCATTATTGTCGTAGAGGTCTTTGCCCATGCCGACAAACTGAGCACCCTGACCGGGAAAAACGTATGCTTTCATTATTTTGGGATTTAATTAATTTTAAATTCGGATAAATATCTTTGCGACAGCGTCTGTCATTGCCTGAGGAGAAGCCTTATTTCTTCTCCTTACTTCCGCAAGCGCAACCGGAGCCGTCGAAGCAATGGGTGCAGACCTTGCATTTGGGGAGTCCGATAGCACGTATAAGAGCATCAAGGGTATTAAACTTCAAAGAAGTCAACCCGAAATGCTCGCGGAGCACCTCGACCATGCGGTTATACTCCGGAGAACCGGCTGTGGCATATTTTTCAAGATTCTTATTGGGATCTCCCTCGAGATTCTGGATCACACGGCGTGTGATGAGCTCGAGATCGCTCTTGGAAGCAGAAAAATTCACGAACGGACAACCATATATCAGGGGAGGGCATGCAATGCGGATATGCACCTCCTTGGCACCATAATCAAACAGGACTGTGGTGTTATCACGAAGCTGTGTGCCGCGAACGATTGAATCATCGCAAAGCAACACACGATTCCCTTTCAGGATGGCGGGGTTGGGAATGAGTTTCATCTTAGCCACGAGTTCGCGCATATCCTGACGGGGAGGAGTGAAGCTGCGGGGCCATGTCGGAGTATACTTGGAGATAGCCCTCTTATAAGGCACTTTCTTACCGCAGGCATAACCCAGAGCCATACCTACGCCTGAATCCGGGATACCGCATGCGAGATCGATTTCCGACTCATCCTCGCTACCCATTTCGAAACCGAACTTAAAGCGGACATCCTCAACATTTCTGCCCTCATAAGAGGAAGTGGGGAAACCATAATACACCCAGAGGAACGAACATATCTGCATCTCCTCATAAGGCTCTTTAATCACCTCCATCCCGCCGGGGAGGAGACGGACGATCTCACCGGGGCCCAGATCGCGGACCACCTCGAAATCGAGATTCGGGAAAGCGGAGGTCTCGGAAGTGGCGGCCATAGCTCCCTTCTTCTTACCGATAATGATAGGAGTTCGGCCATAACGGTCGCGAGCGGCAATGATTCCGTCGGGGGTAAGGATGAGCATTGAGCAGGACCCCTTCACCTTATTATAGACATTCTCTATACCATCCTTGAAAGAATCTTTCTGGTTGATGAGCATAGCCACGAGCTCGGTCTGATTAGTCGAACCGGAAGAAAGCTCGGCGAAATGCTGGTTGCCGGCAAGGAGTTCCTCCTCGAGCTGGCGGATATTGTCGATTTTAGCGACAGTAACGATAGCGAAACGTCCGAGATGAGAATTGATCATGATCGGCTGGGCGTCGGTGTCGGAGATAATACCGATACCGGAAGTGCCGGTAAACTTATCGAGATCAGGCTCGAACTTGGTGCGGAAATAAGTGCTTTCAAGGTTGTGGATTGATCTGGCGAAGCGCGCGTTCTCAGCGTCGTAGGTCACCATACCGCCACGGCGAGTGCCGAGATGCGAATTGTAATCCGTTCCGTAGAAAAGGTCGTTGACGCAGGGGCGCGTCGATACGGTTCCAAAGAAACCTCCCATAAGACAATATCTAAATTATATAGGTAAGGACAGGCGCGATTGAAGAGCCTAAGACTGCAAAGGAATGGCCGCAGCGCAGCCTGTCGGGAAAAACATAGACGCAAATTTAGTAAAAAATACGCGTAAAACAGGGGAAAAGGGGGGTGAAAAAGCAATGAAAACCAAAAAATACCTAAAAAAGAGGGTATAGGAGAGGTAACATTTTGTAGAGTGCTAAAAAAATATTACTTTTGCAAGCCGATTATATCCAGTTTTAGATACGGAGCTGCTCCCGGCGAGGTTTTGGCCGACCTTAAGGGTAAGGGTTCCGTAAAAGAATTAAAACTAAAAAAGCAAAAGAACAAAGTGGATACATTAAGCTACAAAACTCAATCAGCCACCCCTGAGACAATTGAGAAGAATTGGGTGGTAATTGATGCGGAGGGCCTCGTGCTCGGCCGCGTATGCTCGGAGATCGCGAAGATACTTCGGGGCAAGAACAAACCTTCCTACACACCGAATCTCGACTGTGGAGACAATGTAATTGTAATCAACGCCGACAAGGTGATCCTCAACGGCGGTAAGATGGAGAAGCGCGAATATCTGCGTTACACCGGTTATCCCGGCGGTCAGCGTTCGTACACTCCTGCCGACCTGATGGAGAAATCCTACAAGAAAACAATTAAGGGCGGCCGTCACCCTCTGTTCATCAAGGTGGTAAAGGGCATGCTTCCCAAGACAAAGCTCGGCGACGCTCAGCTCGACAATCTCTATGTCTACAATGGTAGCGAGCACCCCTTCGAGGCTAAGAATCCCACAGTAATAGATCTGAAAATTAAGAAGTAAGGAAGATGGAAAAAATTAATGCAATTGGTCGCCGTAAGGCAGCTGTAGCCCGTGTATATCTTGTCGAGGGCAGCGGAAACATCGTAATCGACAAGCGTCCTCTTGATGTTTACTTCCCCTCTTCAATTCTTCAGTATGTAGTGAAGCAGCCTCTGCTTACACTTGATGTTGCTGAGAAGTATGACATCGTAGCTCACCTCGATGGTGGTGGTTATAAGGGTCAGGCAGAGGCACTTCGTCTCGCAATCGCCCGTGCTCTTGTAAAGATCGATCCCGAGGTAAAGCCCGCACTTCGTGCAGAAGGCTTCATGACACGCGACCCGCGTGCCGTAGAGCGTAAGAAGCCCGGTCAGCCCAAGGCAAGAAAGCGCTTCCAGTTCAGCAAGCGTTAATCGCTGCCTGAATTGGTCTTGGATTCATCTGTATTTTATAGCATGATGATATCCGATTCATCTCGCTCCTCGAAAGTGTTTAGTATCTAAATCCGGAAGATGGACACGTTCCCTACCTCCGGATTGTAAAAAGCGAAAGAACGTAAACAAAACAGAAAAGAAAGAATGGCAACACCGACATTCGACCAGCTCCTTGAAGCAGGCTGTCACTTCGGCCACCTCAAGCGCAAATGGAATCCCGCAATGGCTCCCTATATCTTCATGGAGCGCAATGGTATCCACATCATCGATCTCTATAAAACAGCAGCCAAGATTGAAGAGGCTTCTAATGCTCTGCGTCAGATTGCAAAGAGCGGCAAGAAGGTTCTTTTCGTGGCTACTAAGAAACAGGCCAAAGAGGCTATCGCCAACAAAGCCAAGGAAGTTAACATGCCTTATGTTATCGAGCGTTGGCCCGGCGGTATGCTCACCAACTTCCCCACTATCCGTAAGGCTGTCAAGAAGATGACCACCATCGACAAGATGCTTAAGGATGGTACATTCGATAATCTCTCCAAGCGCGAGAAACTCCAGATCACCCGTCAGCGTGCTAAGCTCGAGAAGAACCTCGGTTCGATCGCTGACCTCGGTCGTCTTCCGTCAGCTCTTTTCGTGGTTGACGTTATGAAGGAGCACATCGCTGTAGCAGAGGCTAAGCGTCTCGGTATCCCCGTATTCGCAATCGTCGACACCAACTCAAATCCTGAGGACGTAGATTTCGTGATCCCTGCAAACGACGATGCATCCAAGAGCATCGAGGTGATCCTCGACGCTGTATGCGGTGCAATGGCAGAGGGTCTCGAGGAGCGTAAGGTTGAGAAGATCGACACTCCCGAGGATAAGGAGGATGATGCAGCCGGCAAGCGTCGTCGCGTTCGTCGCAACGAAGAGCGTGCAGCTGCTCCTGCTGAGGCTTCAGTAGAGGTTACTGAGGAAGTAAAGGAGGCTGAGTAATCGATCCTTATAAAAGGCGCGGCTTCCGAGTCGCGCCTTTATTTTTAGTAAAAAACAACATAACAAGATAAAACAATGGCAGTAAGCATTGAAGATATTAAGAAATTGCGCCACATGACCGGTGCCGGCATGATGGACTGCAAGAATGCTCTTGCTGAGACTGATGGCGACATCCAGGCAGCAATCGAGATTATCCGTAAGAAAGGTCAGGCTGTGGCCGCTAAGCGTGAAGACCGTCAGGCAGCTGAGGGTTGCGTGCTTTCAGGTGTTAAGCCCGGTTTTGCAGCAATCGTAGCTCTTAAGTGCGAGACTGACTTCGTTGCCAAGAACGAGTCTTTCCGCAATCTTACCAAGGAGATTCTTAACTTGGCTATTGCAGCTGGCGCTAAGACTCTTGATGAGGTTAAGAAGCTCGATATGGATGGCCGCACTGTAGAGGAGCACATCACTGATGAGATCGGTAAGACCGGTGAGAAGATGGAGCTCGGCGCATATGAGTGTGTTGAGGCTGCTTCAGTTGCCGCTTATGATCACCTCGGCAATAAGCTCGCTACAATCGTTGGCTTCAATCTTGAGGATGTTCGTGCTGAGGTAGGTAAGGAGGTTGCAATGCAGATTGCTGCGATGAATCCTGTGGCTATTGCTCGTGAGGATGTTCCTGCTGCTCTTATCGAGGAGGAGAAGAACGTTGCTATCGAAAAAACCAAGCAGGAGCAGGTGCTCAAGGCAGTTGAGGGTGCACTCCGCAAGGCTGGTCTTAACCCCAACCACTTCGATACCGACGAGCATATTTCTTCTAATGTGACCAAGGGTTGGATCACAGAGGAGGAGGCTGCTAAGGGTCGTGCCATCATCGCTGATGTTTCCGAGCAGAAGGCTGGTAATCTTCCCGAGCAGATGATCGAGAACATCGTTAAGGGCCGTATCAACAAGTATTACAAGGAGAACTGTCTTCTTGAGCAGGCTTATACCCGCGACGCTTCTCTCACAGTTGGTCAGTATCTTGACAAGGAGAAGAAGGGTCTCGTAGTGGTTAGCTTCAAGCGTGTAAACCTCAACGAGGATTAATCCCATTCCCTGCATAAGGCTAAAGCGGCCGGGTCAATCTCTGACCCGGCCGCTTTTTTGTGTACTACTTTCAATTTCAGATTTCCAGACACAAGTATCTATCGATTTTAACCCTCATCTAAACATTCCCGACCCTGTTTTCTCACATGCTCAGTGCGTGATACCTACTAAAATCCATCACAAAAAGATAAATAGGGTGCTAAATTTAACTCCGGGTAAGCTGATAGGGTATTCATGGATTTAAAGTCTGTGAACGGTCTGAAAACCACATTTGTGCCATATCTGTGATTATTACATAATATATTTAACTCACAGATATTTCTCAGATTGAACTTCACAGATTCACACAGATTGGATTTAAATGTATAAATGAGAGTAGTCGTAGGTTGGCCCGAATCTCATTCCCTTTCGGATGACTAGCTGACCCTTCAAGCATTCTTTTCTCTGCACCTTCACGTTCTAGTCGTACGATTGTTTCGGCCGGTAGAAATTCTATCTTGCAAAGAGAATGGGAGGGGGAGAGATTTTAAATCTGGCGTCCACTCCTCAGGCACCACATAGTTCAGAGGCTATGCTTTTTAATTCCTTCTACCCTATACCGTATAGTCTATATCATATTTTCAGTTAATACGGCATACTATTACACCATATTCATTACTACTTCTTATTTTGAAGTAAGGGTAAATTATATGAATGATATGATATTTGAATATTAAGATACACAGTTATAGTATATAATATTATGGGTGTTAATAATTAATGAAAAAATATCTAAATAAATTTTGAAACTTTCATGCAATGAATTAAATTTGCCTAACAATAAAACTAAATCGATATGAAACAACTAACCAGACTTTTGTGGAGTATTAGCTTCATACTAATCTATACAAATCCGATGATCTGGTTAGAAGACACTAATGATGAGATGGAAGTTATATCTCGATATGGAGTGAAGGCTAAATAAATATTCATATGAGAGTTATTAGATTATTAATAATAGGGGCATGTGTCTCTATTGGGGGATGGGTAGAAGCCCATACTCCAGGTTGTCAGGTGGAGCTGGAAGCTTTGGAGATGAAGGAATGTAATGTTGGTCTGGAAATGGCATCCTTGAAATCTGAAAATTCAGATTCCGTGACCTATAAATTCCAGCTTACGTCTGATATGATTCGTCCTGAAAAGAAGGATGCGTATGGAAACTTATGGCGTCGTGGATTTCTTACCGAAAAGAATGAGGTGAAGTTGGGTTATTCAAGTGATGATCCAAGAATAGCCTCGGTGGAAATAGCGGTAATGGACTGTAACATAGCTTTTCCATACAACGGATCTTACACCACTATCGTTAAAGCACTCGAACAGGGGTTGGATTGTCTGGATGTGCAGAAAGTCGGGAGTGGAGAAACAGTTTCATTAAAAATAAGCAAACCGGGAAGAAACTCGGTTGGATATCTTGTCAAAGACTCGAAGGACAGTGTCCTCTATAAAGGGCAGGTAGGATTTGATGCATTATATGACGACGGTAAATGGGAAAAGTGTGGAGAAGCCGAACTAACTTCAGATCTTCTTGCCGCTTCCGGTGTATATATGCATTTGTGGGGAATTCCTAATGGAGGAAGTTGGCCCACAACTACCTATATGTCTGGCCTTCCTTGTCCGGTTGACTATCCGTATTATAAAGGAGAATCATGGAAAGTGATGGTAGACTATCATCCCGAGCTAAAGCGGTATAGGATAGTGAATCCGTTGACTTCGAATGAGCAGTTCAAGGATTTTACAGTTAATAAAGAGGAGACCCTTGCATATGTTACAAGCAAGGGTAGGAATGAATATCCTGAAGCATTTCTTTTCGATACAGAGAACCCTTCATGGTTCATTCTCAATGCAGAAAAAACTAAGGATGCCTATTGTGAACCGACGAGTATAGGCATGATGGTGATCCACAATGCAGAAGGAAAGGATTTCTTTGCCCCGAGATATAATGAATTGGAGGGAGTGGTAAAGTATGTTGACACTCCGGTACAAAGTATCGAGGAAGGGGAATACTTTGAGTGTCCCATGAAACCGGAATTATCTTTGATCAGAATTAAATTTGATTCTAAAACATTCAATCGTTCCGGTGATTCGGGGATTGAGAATATTGAAGAAGATCAGATTGGCAAAGAGATATTCTATACATTGGATGGTGTCAAGGTCGACAGACCGTCAACAGGACTCTATCTCAAGAGAAATGGATCTAAGGTCTCTAAAGTTATTTTGTAAAATTTGATTGTTGAATAATTCCAGTGGGGGTTCATTCAGCTTAGGAATTTTGTTTGAGATCGCACACAAAGGTTCAGAGTGCTATTGAGCTTATTGTGTGCGATCTTAGTATATATTACCTCTGAACCAGGAGGACCTTTTTCCTTCCTCTAGGAAACATCCCAGTACCCTAAGCAAGCCTAAACCAATAAATGAAAATTCAAAATAAAAAGGTCGGTGCGATTGCACCGACCTTTATGGTTATCTTTAAAATATCTCTCTTTTGGAAAATCCGAAGAGAATCCATTTTTAGATATGGTTTGAAGAAATATTATTTCTTGCGAGCGATTTTCTTGTAACCGTAAACAGCGCGGTTGCCGAGTTCCTCCTCGATGCGGAGAAGCTGGTTATACTTAGCCATACGGTCGGAACGGCTTGCAGAACCGGTCTTGATCTGACCGGCGTTCATTGCTACAGCGATGTCAGCGATAGTAGCGTCCTCAGTCTCGCCTGAACGGTGAGAGATAACGGCTGTGTAGTTGTTACGCTGTGCCATCTGAACGGCGCGGAGAGTCTCAGTAAGAGAACCGATCTGGTTAACCTTTACCAGGATAGAGTTAGCGCAACCTTCCTCGATACCTTTTTCAAGATACTTAACGTTAGTAACGAAGAGGTCGTCACCAACGAGCTGGCAACGGTCGCCGATCATGTCGGTCAGGATCTTCCAGCCTTCCCAGTCGTTCTGGTCCATACCGTCCTCGATAGAATCGATAGGATATTCCTCAACGAGCTTCTTGAGGAACTCAGCCTGCTCGCGGCTTGTACGCTTGGGAGCATCGGGACCCTGCTTCCAGGTATAGTCGTAAAGACCATCCTTGTAGAATTCGGAAGAAGCGCAGTCAAGACCGATAGTAACGTCCTTACCGGGCTCGTAGCCAGCCTTCTTGATAGCCTCGATGATTACGTTGAGAGCATCCTCAGTGCCATCAAGGTTGGGAGCGAAGCCGCCCTCGTCGCCAACAGCAGTGCTGAGGCCGCGAGCCTTAAGAACGCTCTTAAGAGCGTGGAATACCTCAGTACCCATGCGGATACCCTCCTTGAAGCAGCAAGCACCAACGGGACGGATCATGAACTCCTGGAAACAGATAGGAGCGTCAGAGTGAGCACCACCGTTGATGATGTTCATCATAGGAACGGGGAGAACATAAGTATCAGTACCGCCGATATAACGGTAAAGAGGCATATCGAGATAGTTGGCAGCTGCCTTAGCTACGGCAAGAGAAACACCGAGGATGGCGTTAGCGCCGAGGTTAGACTTAGTAGGAGTGCCATCGAGATCAAGCATGATCTGGTCAACGCCGATCTGATCGAGAGCGCTGTGACCCTTAAGAGCCTCAGCAATGGGGCCGTTAACATTGGCTACAGCCTTGAGAACGCCCTTACCCAGGTAACGGTTCTTATCGCCGTCGCGAAGCTCGAGAGCTTCGTTCTCGCCTGTAGAAGCGCCGGAGGGAACGGCTGCACGGCCCATAACACCGCTTTCAAGAATTACATCTACTTCCACTGTGGGGTTACCACGCGAGTCAAGAATTTCGCGACCGATTACTTTTTCAATTTTCATAACCTGTATATGTCTTATATAGAGTTTTGGATTATTTCTCAGATTGTATTTATCCGGGGATATTCTTTTTTCTATTTTGGGAAGGCCCGACAGGACCTTTGAAGATGAGGAATGCCCGTTATGGATCCACATAAAGCTTCAATGCAAAGTTAGCAATAATTTCTTAATTCCGGAGGGAAAGAGAAATGATATGTGCGTAATTTTAATTAACTTTAACCACTCAATATTTCCCCATCAATCCAAGCCTTTATGACAGCAGGTAACGCAGAAGAAAATTTAGTGAAAATAGCTCTCTCCACCCTTCAATTTGAATTGCTTCACGACCAGCGGGAGCTTCTCGAAGAGTTGGCCGAATTTGCCTTGACTGGTCCGGCAAACGGGGTGTTTGTTGTCAATGGATATGCAGGTACGGGAAAGACCACAGTGGTGGGAGCTTTCATCCGAGCTATGACCGAGATGAAGCGAAAGACTGTGGTGGTGGCTCCGACTGGTAGGGCGGCGAAAGTGGCCGAGGGATTCTCCGGTCATAAAGCTTCTACCATTCATAAGCTTCTTTACCGCGGAGATACGATGAATCCCGGCAATACACAATTTTTCCTATCTCAGAATAACTATCGTGATACTCTCTTCATCGTGGATGAGGCATCGCTTATTTCAGATGTTCCGGATGCGTATGGTCGTTCGTTGCTTACAAATCTTGTGCGTTATGTCTATTCCGCGCCGGGATGTAAGATGGTGCTGGTCGGAGATGAAGCGCAGCTCCCACCGGTGGGACAGACCCTGAGTACGGCTATGAGCCCGCAGCGACTACAGCAGTTGGGCCTTGTTCCGCGTTATCATTCTCTGGATATTCCTGTGCGCCAGGAAGTATACAGTGGTATAATCTATAATGCCAACTTTATCCGGAACAAGCTTTTCCATCCTACGGATGAGATGCCTGATGCTGTTTTTGCCAAGGATTTCAGCGATGTGGAGGTGGTGAATTCCGGGGAATTGATCGATAAGCTTGCCACATCATGGGCTGAGGTCGGAGAGGAGGAGACACTAATTATCACGAGATCGAATAAGCGAGCTAATGACTTCAACCGGTCGATACGTAATATGGTGATGTATGCCGAGGAGCCTTTGGAACGTGGCGACAAGGTGGTGATAGCCAAGAATGATTATTACTGGGGAAAGATTAATGAGCAACCCGGACTTATTGCAAATGGGGAGACTGCGGAGGTGGTTTGGGTAGGTCGCACCGAGAAAGCCTACGGAAGATATTTCACTGACGTTGAGCTAAGATTCCCGGGAGAGTCGAGGGTGATGTCGGCAAAGGTGATGCTTCGAAGTTTGGTTGCCGATGGTCCGGCAATTCCGAGGGAGGAGATGCAGAAATTCTATCAGCGGGTGATGAGTGCGTATGAGGGAGAGTACACAGAGAAAGTGAAGGGTGTGGCGGAGGATCCATATTACAATGCCTTGCAGATGAAATATGCCTATTGTGTCACATGCCATAAGGCACAGGGAGGTCAATGGAAACATGTCTACATAGATATGTCGGGGATTGCGCCGGAGGCAATCGGGCCGGACTTCTATCGCTGGCTTTATACGGCCGTTACTCGCGCCAGCGTAAAGGTATTCTTCATAAATCCCGGCCTGGAGATAATGTAAGACATAAGTGGGGATAATTAAACATTAAGAAGTTACTAAAATTTATACGATATCTATGTTTCACAAGTAGTTGGAGTAATCTCCAAAAGAATCTTGCATTTAGTATAAATTAATTTTGAATACTTACTTAGTCGAATATAACCGATATGAACCAGATAAAGATTTCCGAAATAGATGTTAACTTATGGAATAAATATAATGTTAATTTTACTCCGCATCCGGATGTCAACATCATCGTAGGAAAGAATGGAAGCGGGAAGACCACTCTTCTGTCTGCGATTGAGAGAACTATACCTAAGGACTCCTATATTTATATTCCCTCTATTGATAATCTTGTGACTCGTGATAAACGAAAGAAGGAAAACGCCCTATCCCAAGATCTTGATTCATATATCTATGATATGAAGACAGGGCCTTCTCTGATGTATTATCGTATGTCGCTGCTTGATGCCTCCGCTGATGAACAAGCTGTGATAAATGAAAGGATCTCTATGTTCTGCAAAGTGGTCAATAGCCTTTTCAAGGATACGGAAAAACGAATAGAAATTGAGGGGAATAAATTCATAATTAATTCAAATGGTATACTTTTATCCACAAATGATCTTTCTTCAGGAGAAAAGCAGATACTTCTCTTACTCTTGAGAGTTTTCCTTCTGAATGAGAGTGAATCGGTGGTGTTGATCGACGAACCCGAGAATTCCCTTGATATAAGTTGGCAGTATAAACTGATAGATATATTAACGGAGTTAAATAAGAATGCGCAATTCTTTATTACCACTCATTCACCCAGTATTTTCGGGAATGGCTGGGGAAATAAGATTATATATATGGAGGATGTGACCAAGAAAGAAGTATGAGCCGTATAGAAGATCAAGCCAATTACTACAAAAACTATCATTTGCGCTATCGTGATACCATAGCTGTGATCCATGTTGAGGATGAGGATGATAAGAATTTTTGGTTGGCGCAACTTAAAAATGTAAAAAAGGGTAATTACCATTTCATCACCCGGAGTAAAAGTGAGGCTGGTAACAATACAAAAGGTTGTGAGCAATGTCTTAAATATAGACCCTATACCAATGACAAGTTTTTTATTTGCATAGATAGTGATCTTCGGTTATTACGAGGTGAAGAGAGTTTTACTCCCAAGAACTACATAGCTCAAACCTATGCATATTCATGGGAGAATCATTCTTGTGAAGCAAACCATCTTGAAAATAGATTCAAGGAGAAAGTGCCTGACAGTAAGTTTAGCTTTGTGACTTTCCTGACACAATTGTCCAATATAGTTTACAAACCACTTCTCTATCTGGTATATCATAATACTTCTGAGTTAAATCTAAAATGGAATATCACGAAATTCAACCGTTGCATTCCCACTCAACTCAGAAGAGATAATCTTGAGGAGAATGGTAAGCAATATTTACTTAAAGTAAAACAGCATTTCGATGAAGAATTAACTTATCTGAGTCTACCCGAAGATTTCGCTATTGAGGGTCTTAATTCTGAAAACGCTTATCTGCATATTCAAGGTCATAAATTATATGACCTCATAGTAAACATCGGCAGCATGCTATGTAAAGGAAAAAGAGTTGCCTTTAAGTCGGAAGTATTGGATAGTGGACTTCCTGTATCCGGTTATATGGAGATTGATAATGTCCAATCTGACTTAACTTCAATCTTGGGATAGAGGCTATCAAATATCTTGTAGAATCCCCTCCTTATTAATCTCACTTATAGCCAAATTGATCTATATTTAGAGCTAAATTGATTTCTATGTAGAGCTAAATTGATCTCTATGAAGAGCCAACCCGGGTGTTTTTCTACTCTAAAACACCCGGGTTGACTCTTCATAGAGATGTGACTATTTCTTTATACTTTCTTGATTTTTATCCTCCTCGTCCTCTTCTTCGGAGACGGGAGGAGGGGAGGGAATCGGCTTGTCAGGAACCGTAAGCCCATGATCAGGGGCTATTTTGATGATATATTTCCAAGCTTCCTGATGGTCGTAGGGGATCTCTCCTTCCAGAGTGGCTTCTTTTACGGCGTCTTTCAGCTCTTTGAGCACACTCGATGGAGGAATCTCAAAATAATCCATCAATTCATATCCATCGACTGGAGATTTCCAATTCCGCAGATAGTCGGCATCTTTAATCTGAGTCATACGTTCACGTAGGGCCGCAAATCCTTCGAGCTGACGGCGCACCTTCGCAGGATTCTTTGACGTGATGTCCGCCTCGGCAAGAATCATGAGATCTTCGAGATCGTTTCCGGCATCAGACATGAGACGTCGTACACCGGAATCAGATACACCTTCCTCGCCCACAGACTGAGGACGCATGTGGAGGCCGACAAGTTTCGCCACATACTTCATTTTTTCATTAAGCGGAAGCTTCATAGCCTTGAAAAGCCGGGGAATCATCTTCTCACCTATGAAATTATGATTATGGAACGTCCAGCCGATATGGGGATCATATTTCTTGGTGACGGGCTTTCCGATATCATGAAGGAGAGCAGCCCACCGCAACCATTCATTTTCCGACCGGGCAGCCACATTATCCACCACTTGAAGAGTATGGAGAAAATTATCCTTATGCCCACGGCCCTCTTTGGTCTCCACTCCTTTCAGATCGGGGAGATAGGGAAATATCAGTTCGAGTAATCCGGCCTCATCCAATAGCTTAAATCCTATGGAAGGACGCGGAGAACGCATTATTTTGGAGAGTTCCTCATTGATGCGTTCTTTCGTAATGATTGAGATTCGCTCCCGATTTCGTCGGATGGCCTCAAATGTTTCAGGCAGGATAGTGAAATCGAGCTGTGAGGCGAATCGGATGGCGCGCATCATGCGGAGAGGATCATCGGAGAAGGTGATATCCGGATCAAGGGGAGTACGGATGATGCGATTGTGGAGGTCGACAATACCGTTGAAAGGGTCCACGAGCTCGCCGAAGCGATCTTTATTAAGGCAGATGGCCATGGCATTGATGGTGAAATCCCGACGTTTCTGATCGTCATCAAGGGTTCCATCCTCCACGATGGGATTGCGGCTCTCGCGATGATACGACTCGCGGCGCGCACCGACAAACTCCAGTTCGAGGTCACCGCTCTTCACCTGCGCTGTCCCGTATGTGGCGTACACTGTCAGAGCCTTACGGCGATGGAGAGCATCCGCCACCTTCTCAGCCAGCTCCACACCGCTACCGACAGTGACGAAATCAATGTCGGAAGAGGGACGATTGAGGAAAATATCCCTCACATATCCTCCGACCACATATACCTCCCTGCCCATCTCGTCGGCTACATTGCCGATCTGACGGAACACCGGGAGTTTAAGATCTTCCTTAAGATTCATTCGTAGGCTATTTTTTCAATTCCTTGAGTGACTCATCCATAGGAGTGAGGTTTTCCAGACCGTCAGCGCCAACACGATAAGTGTTCTCTATGCCTAACGCTCCGACTCCTGGAACCACAAACTTCGGTTCGATGGCAAGAGTCATATTTTCGGTGAGAACGGCTTTTGTGCGCTCCATTATTACGGGCTGCTCATTGAGCTGGATACCCACGCCATGGCCGATAAACTTCACATGATTGCGATGGCCCATGAAATAATCTTCCAGACCCTCACTCTTCACAATCTCCATCGAGCGGCGATACATATCGCTCAGGGGCATTCCCGGACGAGCCTCGTATTCCAGTTCGTGAAGGATTTTCAGCGAACAATCGTGGGCACGGAAAGCAAGATCGGGGAGGGAGCCGACATACCATGTGCGAGTCATATCGGTCTGATAACCATTAAAGCCGCCATTCATATCGAGCATCACTGACATTCCATTACGCAGTTCAGTACCATCAGCTCCGACAGGAAGAGAGGGATCCGCACCTGCTCCACCCATTGAGAAATCGTAAGGAGAAGGCATATCGGCGTTATCGCCGGCTATTACAGAACCCATATTGATTTCCATTCTCGAACCAGCCACGCGCAGATAGCCCAGACAGCCCTCACGTCGGAGCACACGCTCCACTTCAATCTGTAGTTCAATGTCGGTCATTCCGGGCCAATAACAGCTTTCGATACGCGAATAAGCCGCCACATGATGCTCCCCGTCTTCCTTCATTTTCTCAATCTCATAGGGAGTCTTAATCATCCGGGCCTCCATCAGAATCGGGGAGGCATTGCTGAATCCGCATCCGGCGAAGGCCCCTTTGAGGCGTTCCACCTCATTATAGAACATATCATTATATTCCAGCCCGATTACTTCAGGAAGAGTCATACCGCGTTCCTGCAACATTCCGGGGATGAGTTCCGGCTTGTGAAGAGTCACTGTATCAGACGAAGCCTCAGTCACGCTCGGCGGGATAGTGATGAAAAGCGGTCCATCTTCCACTGAAAGGAAGATATAACCGCGGAAGATGCATCCGGAAAGGTATAAGATATTGGCAGTGGAGGAGACAAGAATAGCCTTTAGACCGGCCACCTGCATGGCCTTGCGCACTTTCTCGACACGCAGATCGAGTTCGGGGCGGAGATCGGGGGTGAGGAAGGGTATAATCATATTGTCATTTTCTCTTTTGAATTCTTAAGAATCAATCGGCCTTTCTTCCGAACGACCTCTTGAAGTTATATAAAAGAACAGTCATTAAAGAGAGAGTGTTCGGATTGTTGAGAAATCCCACCATTTCTCTTCCCTGTGTCCGGAGAGTGAAAGCCGGGCGCCTATTTCCAGAATCCCGGCGGTCTGTGCGGGATTTGTAAGATTCCGGAGGTCGAGAGTGGTGCCGGGATGGAGTTCAATATTACGCATCACCGTATCAATCACCTCATAGACTGCGTAAGCGCCATGTCCTCCGGGTCTATTCGGAGGGGGGAGCAATTCAAGAGTGACTGTGTCAGATTTCAATATTGAATCCTCTAAAGAAAGCGAATACGATAAATGGAGGAACCGTGGATGATCACCGGTGCGAAACCGACACCCTAAGGCGATATCGAATCTATCCTCGGGATGGACGATTGAATCAATCGGCCACGGCTGAAGAGAATAGACGTGTATCGGATCCCAGCCGTCGGCAGGAATATTGCAGAATTCAGCCCATACGGTGTTTTCCACCCTCCGGCATCCGGAGGATACCAAAAGGAACAGAGCCGCGAAGGCTAATGATAAAATTCCGCCACATCCTGATTTCTTCATCTTATTCAGGCTTCTTCAGATGGTTTTCTTCTTTTATTCTGATTACGTCTCTGAGGTCTATGGGAAGGCTGCTGGCGATTATCGTTTGGCTGCTGGCGATTATCGTTTTGCTGCTGACGATTATCGTTTTGCTGCTGACGGGGTTTTGACTGCGCGCCGGAACCCTCATTCTGGCGTTGACGCTGGGCCTGACCCTGATTTGCCTTTGAATTACCTTGATTCCCTCTTGGATTTCCCTGATTCTTCTGTTTATCATTAGGCTTGGGAGCGTTCTCCTTCGGAGGCGTTCTATCTCCACGCGACTGTCGGTCAGACTTCTCCTGCTTGGAACCCTTGCTTCCCAGCGACTGCTGATTTCCCTTCTTCTTCGCCTTTTTCGACTTATCGAAGCGAGTGAGACTTTCCTGTTCCACCAGATCGATATATTCTTTCTGCTGTATAGCCTCCTTACCGGGAGCCTCAAGGGCATCGACCTTTATACCCTGACGGTTGAGGGCCATGATTTCAAATGCTCTGGAAGCAGGGATTGTCACCAAGTTAGCCGGAATATTCTTATCGGTGGAGTAGGTCACGGTACGCGCAAGAATATCGGGCTTGAAGAAATAATAATCGGTATCCTTGGTCTCGAGAACAGCATCCTTCGGCGGCATCTTCTTGTTTGCCTCCGAATAAGTGTCTATTTCAAAATTAAGACAGCATTTAAGCTTTGCGCATTGTCCGGCGAGCTTCTGAGGATTCATGGAGAGGTCTTGAAGACGGGCTGCGCCTGTGCCGACCGACACGAAATGATTCATCCAGGTGGAGCAACATAGCGGACGGCCGCAAGGACCGATTCCTCCGATGCGTCCCGCTTCCTGGCGGGCGCCGATCTGCTTCATCTCGATGCGGATCTTGAATGTATCGGCCAGGATACGGATGAGCTTACGGAAATCGACGCGCTCATCTGCTATATAATAGAAAATGGCCTTTCCGCCGTCGCCCTGGTATTCCACATCACCGATTTTCATGCTCAGCCCGAGTTCTTCGGCAATACGGCGGGCACGTATCATCGTGTCATGTTCCCGAGCCACGGCTTCGTCAAACTTCTCGAGGTCGCGTTCGGTGGCGATACGGAACACCTTCTTGAGTTCTGAATCACGCGACACACCGGCACGGGCCATCTGGCGTTCCACGAGTTTACCGGTGAGGGCCACCCGGCCGATATCATGACCCGGTGCAGCCTCCACGGCCACGATATCATCCACCTTCAGATCGAGTCCCTGAGGATTGGAATAGAATCCGGAGCGGGTGTTTTTGAACACCACCTGCACCGCATTCAGATCCGAAGCATCCGAGATATCCGAGAGCCAGTCGGTGACTTGTATCTTACCGCGCGGACAATTCCCGCACCCTCGTTTCGGAGGGCGGGGAAACTGATTGTTCTGCTGTTCGGAATCCATCATTTAGCGAAACTTACTGCGCGGGTCTCGCGGATTACGGTGATCTTTACCTGGCCCGGATATGTGAGTTCATCCTGAATCTTCTTGGCGATTTCTGCGGAGAGCTTTTCGGTCTCTTCATCAGAGATCTTATCAGCTCCTACGATTACGCGGAGTTCGCGGCCGGCCTGTATGGCATAAGTCTTGGTGACACCGGGGTATGAGAGGGCGAGTTGTTCGAGATCATTGAGGCGTTTGATATAAGCCTCCACGATTTCGCGGCGCGCACCGGGACGGGCACCGGAGATTGCATCGCATACCTGAACGATTGGAGCGAGCAAGGAAGTGGGTTCCACTTCATCGTGGTGGGATCCGATAGCATTGCAGATATCGGGTTTCTCCTTGAATTTCTCTGCGAGCTTCATGCCGAACAGAGCGTGTGGCAATTCGGGCTCATCATCGGGCACTTTGCCTATATCGTGAAGCAACCCTGCGCGACGGGCTTTCTTGGGGTTGAGACCAAGTTCGGAAGCCATCACGGCGCAAAGATTGGCTGTCTCGCGGGAATGCTGTAGAAGATTCTGACCATAGGAAGAACGGTATTTCATCTTACCGATCATACGGATAAGTTCGGGATGAAGACCATGAATACCGAGGTCGATAGCCGTACGTTTTCCGGTTTCGATGATTTCCTCTTCCACCTGTTTGCGGACCTTAGCGACTACCTCCTCGATACGAGCCGGATGGATACGGCCGTCGACCACGAGCTGATGCAGAGCCAGACGGGCGATCTCACGGCGCACGGGATCAAATCCTGAAAGCACGATTGCCTCCGGAGTATCATCTACGATAATCTCGATCCCTGTAGCGGCCTCAAGAGCACGGATGTTGCGGCCCTCACGACCGATGATGCGTCCTTTGATCTCATCATTATCAATATGGAACACAGTCACGGAGTTTTCCACAGCCGTCTCTGTAGCAACTCTCTGAATCGACTGGATTACGATGCGTTTGGCCTCCTTGTTGGCAGTCATCTTGGCATCATCCATTATGTCGTTGATATAGCTTGCCGCAGCTGTTTTTGCCTCATCCTTGAGCGATTCCACGAGTTTCTCCTTCGCCTCATCGGCAGAGAGGCCGGAGATGCGTTCGAGCTCTTCTGTGATCTGACGGTGACGGTGGTCGATTTCTGCCTCCTTAGCCTCGATATTTGCGGCGCGGCGGTCGAGCTGATTGCGTGTGTTATCGAGTTCGGCCTTGCGTCGCTGGTTTTCGCTCTGCTGTTGGTTGAGCTGTAGTTCGCGCTGTTTTGCCCTGGCTTCGGCGTTCTGAGCTTTCTGGAGTTTGGAGTTGGCATTGCGTTCGGCCTCATTGATGATCTTGAGCTCTTCCTCCTTAGCCTTCAGCATAGACTTCTCCTTGATCACCTCGGCCTCGCGGTTGGCCTCATCTATGATGATATTGGCACGCGAAGCGGCGTTGCGCTTGCTTACCATTGTCGCTACCACATATCCGGCAATTGCCGTTGCGATAGCTATTATAATCCATATTGCTGTTCCCATGGTTAGTTGTTATAATTGTTTTATATAATGTTTGAAATATTATTCTATCCTTTGATGAAGTGAAATATAATGCTGGTAAAATATAATACTAATGCACTACTTCCGATCAATCCACCTATAGGTACGGGGAAGGGCGCATACGCAAAGAAGCAGAGAGTCTATCCGGATAAGGAGAGACACTCTGAGATTGAATGCAAGAATGAGAAAGTGTGAAGAACGGCGGATGAGGGGTTATCTTTTATCTATTCCGTCTTTATCTTTATCTAATTTTGATATCTCGGCTTCGACATCAGCAATTTCAGTCTCCACCATCGCCATGGCTTTCTTGTGGATAGCCACAAGATCGGTGTAATATTCGGCATAACGATATACCATCATTGCCAGAATCTGGCGTTCGTCACGGCGCGGATATTCCAATTGCCATTTAGAGAAGAGGGAATTGATTTCCTCTTCCACATCGCGGACAAAATCCTGACGGTCGAACGCTACGTTCAGCGTAATAAGCTGACCGGCTATATTGATATCAATATTTACTTTCTCTGAATCTTCCATCGCAATATCAGATTCGTGGCCTTATTCCTTCAGCATCTCGATGCAGCGGTCGATATTCCGGATTAGTCCGGAGATAATGCGACGTGTTTCGATGATGGTATCGGGGTTATCGGCCAGACGATGCGACACGGCAAGGAATTCAGCATCGAGTTTTGCCCGGTCGCGCTCCGTGGTTAGATCGGAGACTTCACGTCTTAGTACCTGCACATCCTCCCTAAGCTCCCTGTTTTCCTCCCGCAACGATTCCACACGCTCCGAAAGGTCGCTGATCCGGCTTTGCAGCTCTTCGATAACAGATATGAGGGAAGTGGCCATCGATACTTTTTTTATCAGCTAATTACAAAATTAATGAAAAAGAGCGATACCTGCAATAGGTAGTCCGCGAGGGTTAATACCACTGTATACCGTTGTTATTGGTGGAACGCTTGTCGTATTTAAGGTCTTTGAGGAGCGATGACTTCACGGCGATATGGAAGTTATAGCTCTTGTACGGACCGACAGGCACGAATGAAGCGGTCATTGTGAAACAGTGGAGATCACGCGACACGGAGCAGTTCATATAGGCCAATTTATGTAGATCGAAGTCATAGGAAGCGGAGAGGGAGAAATTCCAGTTCTTTGTCGGTCGGATAGACCCATTGAATGAAAGATTCTGATTCCATCGGCCATCATACTCCATCTTCGCGGGATTAAACTGGCCATAGCCATAGCTTACGGAATAGTTTACCGAGAAGCTCCACGGACAATCCCATTTAGCATAGCCATCTTCTCCCTCCTCAGGTAATGCAGGCTCGCGGCGTCTGCTCTTTGCAGATGCCAGACCGTTGAAAGAATCAGCTTCCTCTTCACCGGTGTCTTCGCCTTCGGTATCAGAATCGGCCGAAGAGGTGTTGTTGGTGGTATTTTTTTTCTTGCGGAAAGTATCGTTGTTGAAGGTATAGGAGAAGGATGTTCCTGCCGAAGCAAGTCGGAAGAGCCCTTTTCCTGCAGCCAGACGTGTTTTATTCAGCTTTACGGGCGAACCGCCAGCGGTCAGTCCGTAGATATATGGATCCCAGGTAGAGTTGATGTTGAGGTTGAAATTCTTCATCAGACGAAGCAATACGCTTGCCTGAAGAGGGGAGAGACGCAGAGAATCAGCCGCGAAGTTATAGCTCTGGGAGAACTGAAGGTTTTCAATGAGTGATACCTTCTTAACGCCGGTGGAATCTTTATCGCTCTTCACCTTCATCTCAAGGTTATTCGACAATCCCCAGGACACGGATGCTGCCTTTCCGGAGGGTGCGGTGCCGAAGATACCATGAGAGAAGTAAGAATACTGGCGGCGGTTAAGATTTCCGGCCTGGTCGGTATAGACATAATAGTCGTAAGAACCCCACATCGGGTTGGAGAAATCAGGCTGATAATCGAATGAGATGGTAGGGGTCATCACGTGACGGATCATCTGGACCTTATCACCTAAGAAGCTGAGGGGTTTATAGAAACCATAAAGCTTCGTGTCGAATGCCATTCCGACATGGAAATCAAAGGAGTTATAGAAACCGTAAGTAGTATCCTGCACCTCTCGGGATGCCTGTGTATCCCATTGGCGACGAATCTTGGAGGTATACATTCGGTCGTTGAATGTAATATTGGGGGAGAGATTGAGATAGTTGAAAATAGAGAAGGTGGCACTTACCGGGATATTATGCCGCATACCGTTACGCCAGTCCTTGATAAGGCTCTTCTTGAAGAATTGATCCTGATGAGCAGTAAGTGAATTCTGGAATTGGCCGGAATAAGACATCTTGATTTTCTCATACCATTTCTCTCCGCCTACGGCTTTCTTGCGTTTAAACGGCGAGAGCTGACTCATCGTAATAGTCAGGTTGGGGAAAGAAACGGCGAGGGTAGAATCCTGACTTCTCTGAGTGATATTGGCAGTGGCCGATACACTCCATTTTGAGTTGGGAATACGATATGTAAGGTTTACGGAAGACGACTTAGTGTTCTCCGTAAATGCATTGCTATAATAAGAATTCAGGTCGTTTCTTGAATAACCGGATGTGGCAAAGTTCACCGAAGCAGAGAATGATAGGTTGGGATTTGCCTTTGCATCCTGAGAATGACTCCAGATCACCTGGAAGTTTTTCATTTTCATATAGTCGGGCATTCCCTTATCTCCGGTGATGGTGGTGAGGTAGGAGATATCGAAATTACCGCGGTAGCGATAGCGTTTCACATACGATGAATGGGCGTTGATACCCCACGAACCTTTGGTATATATCTCCCCGCGAAGAGCAAGATCAACATTATCGTTTATTGCAAAATAATAACCTCCATCGCGCAGGTAGAAGCCGCGGTTGTAATCATCACCAAAAGAGGGGAAGATCACACCCGAAGAATACTTATCCGAGAACGGGAAATAGCCGAACGGGAGGGCAAGGGGAAGAGGAATTCCGAGGAGGACCATATAACCGGGGCCTGTTACCACATCCTTTTTGGGACGCACCTTAGCACGGGTGAGCTGAAAATAGAAATGGGGGTGTTCGTGGTCGTCGCAGGTGGTGTAGCGGCCATCTTCCACAAAGAAAGAGCCGTCTTCCATTTTCTTGGCGCGTCCGCCGGTGAGGAAGCCATCCTGCTGTTCGGTTATTACGTTGGTGATGTATCCCCGTTCGGTCTTGAAGTTATAAGCCATAGACTCCGACTCATACTGACCGCTTTTATCCTGGAATACGGGGTTTCCCTGACGCTCGCCGATGGAGTCGATCACCCCTGTGGCATAGACCATGGAAGAATCCATTTCCATACGGATCTCCTCAGCTTTTACCTGGAACGAACCGTACTGCACATCAGATGAACCATATAGGTATGCGTTATTTTGACCGATAATAAGTAGGGAGTCCTTGGCCGAGAATGTTACGGCATCGTTAATATCCGACTTGTCGCGGCGAATCTTAGATAAGTCTTCTCGATAGACAGTGACCGGCATTGAATCTCCGGAGATGGAATCGCGGGGTCCTGAAGATCGTTTTGCCGAATATCGGCGTCCGGAAGTGGTATCGAGAATAGTCGAATCTGGAAGCCATACGGAATCGGCCGCCATGCCTGTCGAATCTGAATCGTCGGCTCTGGTGGCTGCAGAATCGGGAGTGAACTCCGACTGGGAGTAAGCGAACCCGAAGATAAGCAAAACAAGTATATATAGGAGTAATCGCCTCAAGTGTGTCTGGTGGTTGATCCGGATAGCAGGCATTCAGCTTATGGAGAGTGTCGGGGTCCGGAAAATGATCTATTCATTTAACGTAGAAAATCCCGATTTCGTGAATGCAATCCGGAAAAAGTCTGACTGCAAATTTAGCCAAAATCCGATAAACAACCAAATCCCTCATATAATGAGTATATAATGAGGAGTTTTACATGGGGCCGAAAGACGGACTCTTTTTATTCGAAGAGGGAATGGAGGGCCTTAAAACGAGCTAAGGAGTCGGGCCCGAAGTGGGCCATCGATCTTTCTACTTCTTCAAGAGTTTTCTCGCGACGGATATCTCCGGATTTGCTGAAAAACTTATCGGCATAGCAGATAGCTTTTTCTTCCGGAGAGAGGGGGAGCATGTCGACAGCAGGCAGGGGTAAGTTTTGATGCCGGATTTCTTCCGCTGTAAGTCCCGAGCCGGTGTGACGTTCGCATACGAGGGCATGTTTCGGAAGATTTTCCGCACGTAAAATCGCTCCCCCTTCGAGTCCATGACGGATATATGGCTCCGTGCCGTGACAATGGATTCCGGGAGCATTGCATCGGAAGATACCGATATCATGAAGCATGGCTGCTTCAGATATGAAACCGATATCAAGAGATTGTCCGGTTTTTGCCTCATAACGGCGGGCGCATTCAATGGCTTTATCGCGAACGAGTTCACTATGGATGATAAGCTCTTCACGGAGTTGCTCCATTCCAGGAGCAGAATAATACTTATCTATAATTGAATAGGGATTCATGCAAAGAGGAAATAATGTGGAACTTCAGCGGCCTTCGGCGCGCTGCACAGGACGAGCTTCGCGCTAACCCTGAATTAGAAATGAGCATTATGAAAAGACTCATAATGCTCATTTATCTCTTATATCTTAAGTTCTCTGCTTTCAAGCTTCAGTCTCGATGATCTCACACCAGTTGTGGGTATCGGGAGCCTCGCCATACTGGATAGCGCGGAGGGCGTTATAGAGCATAGTTGATTTCGGACCTGCCTCACCGGTGGTGTAGACAAATTTGCGGCCGTTGTCGAGATCGTGTATCTCCGCGATGGGGGAAATCACAGCTGCCGTGCCACAGTTGCCTACTTCCTCGAAGGTTTCGAGTTCCTCATAAGGAATCTGGCGTTCCTCAACAGTCATTCCGAGATCAGCAGCGATCTGACGGATGCTCTTGTTGGTGATGGAAGGAAGGATAGAGGGGCTTGCGGGAGTGATATATGAGTTATCGCGGATTCCGAAGAAGTTGGCGGCACCGGCCTCATCGAGATATTTCTTTTCCTTGGGGTCGAGATAAACCATAACGGAATAGCCGAGCTCATGAGCCTTCTCACCGGCCACGAGAGAAGCAGCATAGTTGCCGCCTACCTTGATGGAACCGGTTCCCTTGGGAGCAACGCGGTCGTATTCGCGGCTCATGCACACCTTCGTAGGCTTGAAACCCTCCTTGAAGTAGGGGCCTACAGGGCTTACGAGCATGATCACCATGTATTCATCAGCAGGTTTTACACCGACGCGGGGTGAGAGACCGATTTCAAGCGGACGGATGTAGAGGGAGGCTCCGGTGCCATATGGAGGGATGAAGCGTTCGTTAAGTTTCACCACCTTTCTTACCATCTCGCAGAAGAGTTCAACGGGCATAGGCTGCATACCGATTCCTTCCGCAGAACGGATGAAACGTTTAGCGTTTTCTTCCATTCGGAATACGCGGACTTTGCCATCGACGCCACGGAAAGCCTTGAGGCCTTCGAATGATTCCTGACCATAGTGGAGACAGGTAGCGGCGATGTGGAGAGGGACATACTCTGAATCGCTTACCTGAATTTCACCCCATTCTCCGTTTTTATAAGTGCATCTTACGTTGTAATCTGTCGGTACATAGCCGAAGGGAAGTTTATCCCATTCAAGATCGGGCTGCTGTTTCATATCAGTTTTGTGTTAAGTGTCTATGGTAATAGATATTATGATTTGAATTAACTGTTTAAAAAGAACCGTTATCAGCTGCCCATAACATTCGGATCAGATGGCGACCTTGCAAGTGATCGACCCGGTCTTGACTATGTAGACTCCGTGGGCCGGAAGCTGCAGGCGGGATGTGCCGGCGGGAATATTCTCCGAAATGAGGAGACGTCCCAGAATGGTGAATACCTGAATCTTAACGCTATGATTTGAGCTGATTATAAGTGCATTGCCGGAGGTTTTGATTTCCAGTTCGGATTCTTTGAACACGGATTTGGCATCGACAACCTCAGTACGGACCAGTTCCCATTTCAGTGCGGCCATAGCGGGTATTGCCGGGATTAAAGATCCCAACAAAACACAAAAGGGTATGAGCGCACGGATACGCATGGTTCGATACTATTTCTATGGTAAAATTAATAAATTCCTTTGTAATAAAAAAGAAACGCCTCCGGAAAATCCGGAGGCGTCTTGATGATATTGCAATCTGGCAATAATGGAGGGGGAGGGATTAGCCCTTCTTCTCCTCTTTCTGCATCTGCTCCTTAAGAGCCTGGAGAGCGCCGAGGTCACCGAGAGTGGTTTTCTCGATCTGAGGAGTAGCGATCTGCTCTGCAGCAGGCTTGGAAGCCTTACGTGCGGGAGCCTTCTCACGACGCTCAGGTTTGTTGGCGTCCTCAGAAATACGGCTGTGGCTGAGGATGATGCGCTTATTGTCTTTATTGAATTCGATTACCTTGAAGTCGAGCTTCTCGTCAAGCTTAGCCTGAGTGCCATCCTCTTTTACGAGGTGCTTGGGAGTGGCGAAGCCTTCAACACCGTAGGGAAGTGAGATCACAGCACCCTTGTCCATCATTTCGGTGATGGTACCCTCGTGGATAGAACCAACGGTGAAGATAGTCTCGAATACATCCCAGGGATTCTCCTCGAGCTGCTTGTGGCCGAGAGAGAGACGACGGTTATCTTTGTCGATCTCGAGAACCTGAACTTCGATATCATTGCCCACCTGAGTGAACTCGCTGGGGTGTTTGATCTTCTTGGTCCAAGAAAGGTCTGAGATGTGGATGAGGCCGTCAACGCCCTCTTCGATCTCAACGAATACGCCGAAGTTAGTGAAGTTGCGCACCTTAGCAGTGTGGCGGCTACCGATAGCGTATTTAGTTTCGATATTCTCCCAGGGATCATCCTTGAGCTGCTTGAGACCAAGGCTCATCTTACGCTCGTCGCGGTCGAGAGTAAGAACCACAGCCTCAACCTCGTCGCCAACCTTAAGGAAATCGTTAGCGCTGCGGAGGTGCTGGCTCCAGCTCATCTCAGAAACGTGGATCAGACCCTCAACGCCGGGCTGAACCTCAACGAATGCACCGTAATCGGCCATAACGACAACCTTACCCTTAACGCGGTCGCCAACCTTAAGATCGGCAGTAAGGTTATCCCAGGGATGGGGCTGGAGCTGCTTGAGACCGAGAGCGATACGCTTCTTCTCGTTGTCGAAGTCGATGATAACGACCTTGATATCCTGATCAAGCTCCACGACTTCGCGGGGATCTGAAACACGACCCCAAGAAAGATCGGTGATGTGTACGAGACCGTCTACGCCACCAAGGTCGACGAATACACCGTAAGGAGTGATATTCTTGACTTTTCCTTCGAGCACCTGACCCTTCTCGAGCTTGGAGATGATTTCCTTCTTCTGCTGCTCAAGCTCGGCCTCGATAAGAGCCTTGTGAGAAACGACAACGTTTTTGTATTCCTGGTTGATCTTGACAACCTTGAATTCCATTGTCTTGTCGACGAATACATCGTAGTCGCGGATGGGGCGAACGTCGATCTGAGAACCGGGGAGGAATGCCTCGATACCGAATACGTCAACGATCATACCGCCCTTAGTGCGGCTCTTAACGTAACCCTTGATTACTTCGTCGTTCTGGAGAGCCTCGTTGACACGATCCCAGCTGCGAGTCTGGCAAGCCTTCTTGTGAGAGAGGCGGAGCTGACCGTTCTTGTCTTCGAGAGTCTCGATATATACCTCAACTTCGTCGCCTACCTTGAGGTCGGGGTTGTAACGGAATTCGCTTACCGGGATGATGGCGTCAGACTTCATACCGATGTCTACGCGTACCTCACGCTTGCTGATCGATTTTACGATACCGGAAACGACTTCGTTTTCTTTTGCTGTCTTGAGCGATTCGTCGTAGGTATTGGTTAGCTCTTCACGGCTCTTCTCACCTGCGGTCTCGCCGTTTGCATATGCATCCCAATCGAAATCTTCGATTGCTGTGAAATTCTTTGATTCAGACATTTAGAATCAAGTTGGTTTTTGTGCCTCAGCCGGGAAGGATCACCGTGCGGTATCCAATTAATTATTCCGACTTCGGCGGTTAATTATTAATGTTATTTATCTCTATGGTCAGGGCACATTATGCCCACACCATTGCAAAATTACAATTTTTTTTTGATTCAGGCAAATTTTGCGGGGATATCCTGCCGACTTAATTTTCTGATATACTGCCATAATGACATTCGGACCTCAGGACAGCCGCTATCCCGACACCATGCCTTAACCTATGCCATGAAGAGCCGGCGGTATTCGCTCTCGAAATTAGGGGTGAATATCCCTTTACCGATATTCTCGGAGATCTCTCCGGAAGTCCAGAAGCGGCCACCGCTGAGCTCGGCACTTGGTTTGGGAGCGGAGGCATCCACTGTGGTGCGGTAGGTATTCACCAATTCACGCTCGCGGTCGGATTCAAATACATAGGAATCCAGAAATTCCGGTTCGAATCCCTCCAGACCTAATTCTTCCTTTGCCTCGCGGCGGAGCGCTTGCTCCACATGCTCACCGAGCGCGACATGGCCGCCGATTGCCGTGTCCCACTTCCCGGGCTGGATATCCTTCCATTCGGGACGCTGCTGAAGATAGAGGCGCCCGGCGGGGTCGAATACATGGAGATGCACCACCGGATGCAGGAGTTTCGAGCCTCCGTGGCATTCCTGTCGCGTGGCGGCTGAAAGAATCTGCCCGGTCTCATCCACCACCGGAAACATCTCCGTCATGTCATCTTTTATAATTTCCTCATTCATATTTTTTGTTTTCGATGTAAGATTTTATGCAATGTATCGTCTAAGTAAGTAAGACTCCATCCAGTAAAATATGTTAAACGCAGGGCGGTCTCTTTTTGAGATAAATTCTTGAATCTCAGAGGGAGCAGCCTTTTGGCTGTAACTGATGAGATTCAGGAATTTAGCCGAAAAGAGGCCGTCTAAAGGTAACTTTTTCATATAGGCCGGAGTCCATTGGAATTAAGTATTAATATAATTAATAATTCAAATTTATAAAAATTACTCCATTCCGCATCTCAGGGGCATCTCTGTCCTTTTGACTCAGTCACATAGCCCGCTATGCTCCTGAGTCTGCAAGAACATATCTGCGCCCTGAGCTGCGACCCTGCATTAACAGATTTTATTGGATGGAGTCTAACGTTCAAACGAAATCAATGATTATTTCAGCACATTCATATTCTTCGATAGGAACAGGGGAATCCCCAATACGCAATGGTATTCCCGGGCATCGACTCAGGAGCGCGTTCAGATGGATCTGTGCCCAAATTTCCGTCAACCGGGAAGGCCGCGAGAGACGCCGGCGATTTGACTCTATCCTGGCTGCCAATCATCCGATGATAAAAAGAATTGCGTTCTCATATGCCAATTCGATGCAGGATTATGAAGATCTCTGTCAGGATATTCTTCTGAATATCTGGAAGGGAATCGGGGAATTCAGGGAGGAGGCGATGGTTTCGACATGGATCTATCGTATTGCGCTCAATACGTGTGTCTCCACAATCCGTAGACGCAACCGGGAGCCTGATAAGGTGGAACTTTCGGAGATGGTGGCCCAGGTGGCCGACAATACCGAGAATTATTCCATGAATGAGGAGCTGATGGAGCTTCATCAGGCTATCTCTGAGCTTGGACCGATCGATAAGGCAGTGATCACGATGCGTCTCGATGAACGGTCGTACGACGAGATAGCAGAAGTCACCGGTCTGTCGAAATCGAATGTCGGTGTGCGTCTCAACCGTATCAAGCACCATCTGGCCGAAAGGTTGAAGACACCGGAGTAACTTTCAGACAATCATGACATTATGAATATCATGACACATAAACATCATATTCAGATATTTTTGACAACATTACACTAATTACAATCACAATATTATGGTATCTAACAATTATTCACGTGCGTGGAGTTCGATGGGGAATGGGTCGTTTAATTCCAACTTCAATCCTGACCGGAAGACGGCCCTGGAGAAGTTGGCTGCTATGTACCGCAGGTTTATGACCGTGGCGTTGATACTCGTTCCGTATTCCTGGCTGACCTTCACGCGTCCCAACTTGATCGAGAATTCCACGGGACGTATCTTACTTCCCATTCTCTTCTCACTCTATGCTTTGTCGGCATTCCTTATCGACCGGTATCTGTATCATGGTATCAGAGGAATCGACTGTTTCCGGATGACCGTAAAGGAAGTGGGGGAGAGGGCCTATCGTCTTCGGCGGATTCATCTCCGTTCGATATGTTTTCTGGTGCCGGTTATCATTGTATTCATCGGCTTATTGGGATACTATGTCGTATCGAATATCTATTTCATCTATGGAATGGTGGCGGGGTCTGTGATCGGAGTAATGATCGGATTGTGGAATCTCCGGAAATTTATGGTGGAATATAAGATGCTGACAGATAATGAGGAAGGATAGCCGATACTACATACTATTCATCTCAAATTAGACGGTAGTGGTCTACGACCCGGGCAACGGGAAAATAATTTTGTAGTTGGTTCGTTTTTCATAATATGGTAAGATATGGAAAGTCCTGTTCTGAATCATACCTATTCCGGAGCAGGACTCCTGATGTTTTCCGAAATATACTTTTCTACAAAGAATATATACCTGCAAGGAAAATACTTAACTATAAGATATGAAAAGCAGATTCATTGGAATTATTGCGCTGCTGATGAGCGCATGCGTTGCTGTGCCCTGTTCGGCTCAGTTTAATCTCAACAAAATCAAAAAGGCTGCGAGTGCCGTTCAAAAGGGTGTGCAGGCCGCTACCCTCTCGGATGCCGATATGGCGGCTTATGTGAAGGAATCCGTTGATTGGATGGATAAGCATAATCCTGTGCTGCCCGAGGACAATGAATACACCAAGCGTCTCCGCCGCCTCACAGCCAATGTGAAGGAAGCCGATGGAATTCCATTGAATTTCAAGGTTTATGATGTGATTGATGTTAATGCGTTCGCTTGTCCGGATGGATCGGTACGTGTGTTCTCCTCGTTGATGGATATCATGAGTGATGATGAGCTGATGGGTGTGATCGGTCATGAGATCGGTCATGTGCTGAAGCGTCATAGCAAGAATGCTTTCAAGCAGGAGTTGATGCAGGGAGCCATCATCGATGCAGCCGGAGCCATGAGCTCGACAGCAGCGGCCCTTACTGATTCTCAGCTCGGCAAACTCGGTCAGTCGCTCATGAATGCCAAGTATTCTCAGAAGCAGGAGACTGAGGCTGATGAGTGCGGTTACGATTTTCTGGTTCAGAATGGTCTGAATCCTTGGGGAATGGCAATGGCATTCGAGAAGCTTTCCGGATCCGAGGGTGATCAGAAAGCGAGTGCAATCCAGAAGATGTTCTCAAGCCATCCCGATACTCAGAAGCGTATCAAGCGTATGTCGGAACGTGCTGCAAAAGATGGTTTCCAGAAACCGGAAGCTAAGAAATAATCCCTTGTCATTCCTAACAAAACATACAAAGGTCGACTCCATATTCGGGGTCGACCTTTTTGAGTTTATATCACAGATGTGGCACAGATAATTTTCACAGATTCCCACAGATTTATATGAAGACATGTCTTTAGATCATCTGCGTAACTCTGTGAGGCCCATCTGTGAATCATCTGTGAGCACGAGATTCGAGGCACCTTTGTGAAAGGACTGTATTTCGTGGACGTAACGTTATTTCAGCGGTGTGACGGAGAGGAGGTCGATGAGAGCATGATTGGTAGTGATGTTCATGTTCTCATTGTCAGGGAGGAACTCGATAGTCACCACGTGCTCGCCGGGAGCAAGCTCACCAATCACCGAATTAGTCCAGCCCCAGTCGCTCCAGTTGGCACGCCCACGTTGCGGAAGTACCACCGTGCCAAGCTCACGACCATCCACCTTTATAGTGCGGATACCGCACCGGTTTTCTGTATTCACCGGCCCGTTGCCATTCGCATAACGGAGCTTGAAAGCATAATTTCCAGCCTTATCCACACTCACGGGAATAGAGATTGCCGGAGTGGTCTTATCTGTCTCCACGAACCCGGCACCACTGAATCCGGCGATAGCCTCCTCCGGCTTATAAGCCACTTCCGCAGAAACGATGGAAAGAGTTTCACCGGGCATCTCGATCAGCTGCGCCGGACGCGTGGAACGAGGCTCGGAAGCAAAACTCTCGACACCATTGTCAGAAACACCGATTACCATATACTCTCCCGGTTTGGAAGCATCAAAAGTGGTGGTCTTCACATTTGCAATTCTCTTGCCATCGCGAACCACAATATAATGGTTGATATATTCAATNGGATTCCAAACGAGAGTGGTGCCCTCAAGCCAAGTAATAGGCGTGATGGGAGTCTTCACATTCGGAGAATGTTTCATTCCNACAGGCTCGATCTCATTATCAGCCATCACAATCTCAATGTTCATCACCCCCTTAGCCTTTTTAGCATCAATGAAAGGAGCCTGCGCCTTACCATTGACCTTAAACTCCCTGATGCGGTCGCCATATCCGGAGACCGTGATATTTAAAATAGCATCGCGATACTTGAAATTATCAAGCGAACGGGTGGCGGCCATAGCCTTCGGCACAAACGGATGGAAAGCCAGACCATCCTTCTGGAAATCGATACCGAAAAGAATCTTATGGGTCAGCGCGATATTACCGCTCAGACACCAGAGCATATTCGAAGAATTCAACTCCGTAGCGATATCNCCATTATCGAGATTGAAATTCTCCTTNTTGGTGGCGAAAAGGGCAGCCGGGCGGAACACGGAACCAATCGCCTCCATTACGCCCTGCTCATTGCCGGCCTTNGCATTCGCCAGGCCCCACCAGGCTCCGACCCATGGCCAAAGTGAATTATTATGATANGCCGGCATGTCAGGAATCTGAGGGAAGAAAGTGCCGACACCATAGGGAGTGGTCGGATTAGACGCGGAAATCTTCTTGGCCTGTTCCGGAGATGCGACACCCCACAGCATGGCGAGCGACTCNCCGAGNGTATCTACACGCGGATTGGTGATGAGATTATCGCGACCGTAGAGATACATNGCATAGAAACCCTGATTATCGAGCCAAAGGGAATCATTGATACCCTTGCGGATAGACTCAGCCTGAGCGAAAGCCTTCTTAGNCTCCTCCTTATGNCCGAGGATCTCGGCAATCTCGCCGAGCACCTGCCAAGCCTGAGCATGCACCACGGAAGTGGAGAGAGTCTCCGTATTATAGATGTCGGCACACTGCATCCATTTCGGATGGCTCTGCTCGCGCCAGTCGATAAACGATGTCTCACCCTTCACGAGACCTGACTCAGGATTGTAAACGGAAGCGGCATCTGTCTCAAGCGAACGTTTGATAATGGGATATATATACTTAAGCCAATCCTTATCGCCGGTCACNTTNTAAACCTCATANGCAGCCACGGCCCAAATCTCNCGGTCGGTAGAAACGGGCCANGCACCNCCCGAGCCGGTATCCTGAATNATACGGCCCATAGGATCCACTTTCTTCATCAGCGAAATCCTGGAAGCCTCNGGCTGCATNTANGCCATNGAAAGGAGGATCGAATAGCTGACATCGCGNGTCCAGACGCCGGCCCACTCCTTACCGGTGCGGAGGGTGGTGTCGGGTTCCACNGCATTCACCATCTCATCGAGGCCCATATTNTAGATAGCGCGGTGNAGNNGGTTGGGGGTTGACAGTTGAGGATANTTNCTGATATCATTTTTCTTATGCCATTCCTTATCGATCCCCATATAATANCCGGGCTGCGCGGANTANTTNGAGANGATNGAAGAATCGGAAGGGGCTGTAGCGAAGAAAGCGCCCTGGGANATGGTGTCGCCATGCCAGACATAGGCATCGGTCTGGACGATAGCNNCGGAGGCCACCGCCGCCACACCGGAAATAAGAGATAAGAGCATCATATTTATAGGTATTAAATTTCGTAAAAATCGTAAAGATTGGTATTAAACTTCGGATCATACTTATCCCCGAAAGCTCTAAAGGATAAGGTAAGACAAATTTAATCAATCCGAGGGTAAAATCCAACGGCAATACGAATTCGATAAGAATCGATAGACTCAGATTGAAATTATACTACTCCACGGAGTATAAGACAAGGATAAACGTACATATAAAAAGACGAGGCTTATCGTGAGATAAGCCCCGAGTAAGATTTCACTTCGGACAAAAGTCCTTATTGTGATTCGCGTTCTTATTTTTGCAATGCAAATTTAATAATAAATTTTTAAATACCAAAAATTATTACTAATTTTATTGCACCATATACTAATTGACCTTTATTTATTGGTATATATCACTATAAATTCATCACTAATACTTTAGTTCTAAGCGATATATGAAAATCTTAGGTTTAGATTTAGGTGTAGGCTCTATAGGATGGAGCCTCATTGAAGTAGATGATCAATATCAACTGATTAAAATCATTGATATGGGCGTCCGTATTGTTCCCCTCGCAGAAAAGCAGGAAATGAACTTCTTACAAGGTAGAGGGGAAAGTATAAATGCACAACGCACATTTCGTCGCACAACGCGTAAAGGATATAAGCGTAGACGAATGAGGCGTAAACTGCTTGTGAAAATCCTGACTGATGCCGGGATGTATGATCCGGAGGCTACCCTTGATGACCTTTCCCCGTTAGAATTATGGAAACTCCGTGCGGAGGCTGTTGAGCGTAAACTTAGTCTCAGAGAGATAGGACGAGTTTTGAGACATCTTGCTCAAAAGCGAGGCTACAAACATTCCAAGAATTCAACCGACTCGGAGTCAAAAGATACAGACTTTGTCGGAGCAATCAATACGCGATATAGAGAGCTATTGGAAGAAGGAATCACAATCGGACAGAAACTATATTCCATCATCAAGAATTCAATACGCGAATCGAAGAATGGAAAAATATTTGTATCCGGACGTGTGAATGAAGGTACAGATCCCTACACTGAAAGTCATCTTTATCCGCGACAGGCACATATTGATGAGTTCAATAAGATCATGGAGGAGCAAAGCAAATATTATCCTGAATTGCTGACTTCTAAAATGATAGGTCGCCTTAACCATGCGATTTTCTTCCAGAGACCATTGAAATCCTGTAAGGATTTGGTGTCTGATTGCGAATTTGTGGAGTATTGGGTGCATAAGGATGATGGAACTCTTACTACATATCATCCTAAAGTAGCGCCCATATCATCTCCATTATCGCAGGAAACACGAATTTGGGAGACTGTTAATAATATACGACTGGAAAACAGGACTAATAAGCCTCGAAAGGCATCAGGTACATCAGCTCCGACCAAGAATAGTACTGAGATAGAATCCCAGGAGTGGAGATTACTACAAAGAGAGTATGTGCTTACGATGGAAGAGAAGCATAGAGTGGTGAATTATCTTCGAACTAATGAACGCTTGTCTTCCGCTAATTTGCTGAAGCTGTTAGGATTGAAAGGTCAAGGGTTTACACCTAATATTCCTAAGAATGGGTTGAAGGGGGATATAACATACGTAGAAATAGCGGAGGTTCTTAATGATTATCCCCAATATCACCATCTTCTTGAATTTAAACTTAAAGAGGAAAATTCCGCCGATAAACTTAAGGTGAATAAAGAGACGGGAGAGATAATTCCTGAAATATCAGAAGCCTGTTATAATCAACCTTTGTACAAGCTCTGGCATCTCCTCTATTCCGTCACAGAGCGTAATGATGTGGAGAAAGCATTGCGACAGAACTTTGGGATTAAAGAACCTGAATTGATCGACCGATTATATGCCCTTGATTTCAAGACCGCAGGATTTGGTAATCGATCAGCTAAATTCATGCGTGAAATCCTTCCATTCCTAATGCAGGGAATGGTGTATAGCGACGCTGTGGCTGCGATAGGAAAGAGACACTCCGATTACCTGACATCAGAAGAGAACGAGGCAAGGATTCTAAAGACCCATCTAATACCCCTGCAGAGTGGTGCACTGCGTCAGCCTACGGTAGAGAAAGTGCTCAATCAGATGATCCTTGTAGTCAATGATTTGGTCAAACGTTATGGTTCTATAGATGAGGTATGTATTGAGATGGCTCGTGAGTTGCGCCAGAGTAAAGCCCAGCGAGAGGAGACTAATAAAAACATAGGTCTCCGTGAGAAAGATAACGAACGTATTACCAAGGCTCTCAAACAGTATGGTGCCAAGCTTAGCCGAAACAATATCCAAAAGTACAGGCTTTGGGAAGAGGCTGCGCATCGGTGTGTTTATTGTGGGGAAATGATTAATATTACCGAGTTCTTGAATGGAGAAATAGGGGAAAAGGAGCATATCATCCCGCGCTCGCAATTCTTTGATGATAGTCTGAATAATAAAGTATTGGCTTGTAAAAGATGCAATGGTCAGAAAGGGGCACGTACAGGCTACGACTTTATGGAGTCTCAGGGCGAAAAAGCTTTGGAAGGATACATGGAGAGAGTAAGACAGATGTATGAGAATCCTGATAAGAAGTTGCGTATCTCCAAGACGAAATATAATCGTTTGCTTACTCCAGGGAATGAGATTCCTGCCGACTTTCTTAACAGAGATTTAGGGGAGACTCAGTATATTACCCGTAAGGCTATGGAGCTTCTGAAGGAAATATGCCGTAAGGTGGTGCCGTCAACAGGGAAAATCACTGATTTCTTCCGTCATCACTGGGGGTATGACATGATTCTCCATGATCTTAATCTGCCTCGTTATGAAGAAGCGGGACTGGTTGAGGATGTGGAGTTTACGCATAATGATCAGACCCATACAGAAAGCAGAATCAAGGACTGGACCAAACGTATGGATCATCGACATCATGCGATTGATGCTTTGACCGTGGCTCTCACCAGGCAGAAATATATCCACCGACTAAATCGTCTAAACAGTGAACATGGATTCTTAAAAGATGATATCGAATTATTCGGAGGAAAATTTAAGAAGAATAAAAGTCTTCTTACTGAATGGGCCAAAGCGTGTCCTCACTTCGGTGTTAATGAAGTAAGCAATGCGATTAGCGAGATTGCTATATCCACAAAACCCATTGACAAAATATTCTCTCTTGGGAAAAAGCAGACTCGTAAAGATGGATCTGAATCCCGTGCATTTGTGCCCAAGGGCCAATTGCATAACGAAACCATCTATGGAAAAATCCGGGTTCCGATGGAGAATAAACAATCATTGAAGTATTGTCTCGCGCATCCAGATATGATTCAGGACAAGGGAATCAGAGAGGCTGTTAAGCATATCCTCGAAGCACATAGTGGAAATACAAAAGATGCTCTTAAATGGGTGAAGAAGCATCCATTGAAAGTGACCAAGCAGGGAGAACCTGTAGAGGAGTTTGCATGCTGGGAGGAGAAACTGACAATTCGAACTGCAGTAAATTCTCTAAAAAGAGACAATATAGCAAAAGTAATTGATAGACCTTTACTAAAACAACTCGAAGAGAGAAGTAAGGAATTCACAGATGATAAAGCCTTTCAGGCAAGTTTTAAAGAGCGTCCGATCTATCATCCGGCAATGCCTGGCGTTCCGGTTAAGTACGTGACGTGCTATGCCAGGTGGACACCAGATAAGGTGATAGCTGCAAGAAAGGTAAATGGTAAGACGATAGGTTATGCCGCTCCAGATAATAACCATCATGTGGCATTCTATCGTTCGCCAGATGGTAAAATAGAAGAGCAGGTCATCTCAATGTGGATAGCAGTGAAGCGAGCGAAGTTAGGCCTTCCCGGTGTAATTACAAATCCCAAAGAAGCATGGGATATGGTAATTAACCGTTCTGAGGATGTAGATTCTGAAGTAGTTAATACCTTACCGCAGGAAGGATCTATGTTTTTGGGTAGTATTCACAAGAATGAAATGTTCGTCTTAGGTCTAAGCGAGGATGAATGGAATGATGCAATATCACAGGGCTACAATAAAGTCCTGAGCGATCATCTATATAGAGTAAAAATAATCACAACGGGAGATTATACTCTGAGTCTTCATACATATGCCCCCTCTCCCAAGAGTACGAAACTTGAGAATAAGCAAAATATGCTAAGATGTAGTATCAAGAAGTGGATATCCTTGAATCCTCACAAAGTAGCAGTATCTCCATCTGGACAGATTACTCCAATATTTGATTAATGATAAGTAGCTGCTAAAAATATAAAATGATGATCAAGCGAACTCTCCTTTTATCAAATCCGGCCTATCTACGCCTTAAGTTGGGTCAGATTGTGATTACCATTCCTGCTTCCGAAGGAAAAGAGGAACGAACTGTAACCCGTCCGATTGAAGATTTAGGGTTGGTGATAATTGAAAGTCATTCTGTCACTCTCACCTCAGCTCTTTTATCAGAATTGTTGGCTCATAATGTGGCGGTCATCACTTGTGATGACCACCACATGCCTCAGGGGTTGATGTTAAATCTTGATGGGAATACATTGCAGACAGAACGATTCCTGGCCCAAATCAATTCCTCTGTTCCACTCCGAAAACAATTATGGCAACAGACAGTGAAGCAAAAGATTGCAAATCAAGCAGCTGTTTTGAAATTTGCATCGGGTGCAGAGACTGGATGTCTGGAAGAATGGAGTAAGGCAGTAAGAAGCGGAGATCCTGACAATTTTGAAGGAAGGGCGGCAGCCTATTATTGGCGTCGTCTTTTTGAAGAATCCTCTAATTTCAGGAGGGGTCGGTTTGAAGAAGAACCGAATCATCTTCTGAATTATGGATATGCTATACTCCGAGGTATTGTTGCCCGCGCATTAGTGGGAAGTGGATTGCTTCCCACGCTGGGTATTCATCATTGTAATCGCTATAATTCCTATTGTCTGGCAGATGATATAATGGAGCCATATAGGCCTTATGTTGATATGATGGTGGTTGAGATAGGTAAAAACTTTGGCCTGGACACTCCATTGAATCGAGAAGTAAAGGCAATATTGTTGGGTTTGCCTGTGGTGGACGTTACTATTGATGGTCTACGTCGTCCGTTGATGGTGGCAGCATCAATGACATCAGCATCCTTAGCACGGTGCTTTTTAGGAGAACAAAAGAAGATCTCCTATCCTCAATTAAAAGTGACGACATAAACCACCACGAGAAACAGATGAATAAGGAAACACGATTTAGCGAATATAAGATTATGTGGGTAATTGTATTCTTTGATTTACCGACAGAGTTCAAATCTCAGAGGAAAGCATATGCAGCCTTTCGGAAAGCTTTAGTTTCTGATGGGTTTACCATGTTTCAGTATTCGATGTACCTACGTCATTGTCCTTCGAAAGAGAACGCAGAAGTACATATAAAGAGAATCAGAGCATCACTTCCAGGCGAAGGAAAGGTATGTATTATGATGATTACTGATAAGCAATTTGGAGATATAAGAATCTTTGATGGAAAAGCTCAGACCCATTCGGAGACGGAATCGAATAATTTAGATCTGTTATAGGGATCATCTCCTCTAAAATCTAATTTTAGAAAGCTGAAAATGAAAATAAAATGAGAGTCGGAATTGAGCCGACTCTCATTTTTTTATTGAATATATTTGCATAAGTCGTTGATACTCAATTTATAGCATATACTATGTTGTGAATCTATATGCAAATATAAGAAAAAGAACGCGAATCACAACTGATAA
>JAAVFV010000017.1 GCA_014800525.1 Bacteroidales bacterium
ATGCTGATGTACTACATAAATCTGGAAAAGTTCCTCAATAATCCATCACACGATCTGGAAATAATGCTCTCTCAAGCAACTGAATCGCCTCCGGAAGCCATTGAAAACTGAACTTAGGGACTTATCTTTTATAAAATAAGTCCAACTTCTATCTCTCAAGAAGTTGGGCTCATCTCATTATGGTTTAGCGGACACTAATAAATCTTAAACAAAAAACTTCCTTAGAAAAGAGAGGCTATCTAAACTGGAGATAGTCTCTCTAAACTGGGGAAGAGACTATCTGAAACGAGGAAAGGCTATCCGGTGCTAAGCACCGGATAGCCTTTCCTTTCTTTATCTCAAGCTAATTTATCTGGATAAGCTAATTTATCTGGATAAGCTATTTTTATCCTGATGGAAATTATATTACTCCGGAAGAATTAGGCTTCGTAGCCGGGTTTCTTGAGGAGTTTGAACATATTCTTTTTATAAGCTTCTACGCCGGGCTGGTTGAAGGGGTTGACACCGAGCATATAGCCGCTGATACCGCATGCAAATTCGAAGAAGTAGATGAGCTGGCCAAGGCTATACTCGTCGATCTTGGGGAGGTCGATACGCATGTTGGGTACACCACCATCGACATGAGCCATCATTGTGCCGAGTTCGGCCATCTTGTTAACCTCATCGATACGCTTGTCACCGAGATAGTTGATACCATCAAGGTCGGAGGCGTTCATGGGGACACGATGAGTGAGAGCAGGCTTCTTCACGGAGATTACAGTCTCGAATACTGTGCGCTCACCATCCTGGATCCACTGACCCATTGAGTGGAGGTCGGTGGTGAAGTCAACGCTTGCAGGGAAGATACCCTTACCGTCCTTACCCTCAGACTCGCCGTAAAGCTGCTTCCACCACTCAGAGAAATAATGGAGCTTGGGATCGAAGTTAACGAGAATCTCGATCTTCTTACCGCTCTGATAGAGGGCGTTACGGAGACGTGCATACTCCTGAGCGGGGTTCTCGGGAGAAGGATGCTCTACAGTGCGCTGCATATCGACAGCACCTGCGAGGAGCTTCTTGATATCATGACCGGCGCAGGCGATGGGGAGAAGGCCTACGGGAGTGAGTACAGAGAAACGACCACCGACGTTGTCGGGAATTACATAAGTCTCGTAACCCTCCTGATCAGCCATAGTGCGGAGTGCGCCCTTCTTCTCATCGGTGATAGCCACGATAAGATTCTTGGCGGCATCCTTACCGGCCTGCTCCTCGAGCTGGTTTTTAAGGAGACGGAAAGCGATAGCGGGCTCAGTGGTGGTACCAGACTTGGAGATAACGATGATACCGAACTTCTGGCCCTTGAGGAGCTTCTGGAGCTCAGCGAGGTAATCCTCACCGATGTTCTGACCTGCATAGATCACTTTAGGCTCGTTGGGCTTGGGAGCATAGAAATCAGCGAAAGAATCAGCGAGAGCAAAATTCACAGCCTTAGCGCCGAGATAAGAACCACCGATACCAACACATACCACATAGTCGCAGCTCTGACGGAGACGCTGAGCAGTCGCATTGATACGGTCAACGAGAGATTCGGGAGTTTCAGAAGGGAGTTTCACCCAGCCAAGGAAGTCGTTTCCTGCGCCTGTACCTTTTACAAGAGTGGTAAGGGCTTCTACGGAAGCATCCTTAAGCGCCTCATACTGCTTCTCTGCGAAGTATACGGCATGCTGGATGTCAAGATTGATTGTTTCCATAATCTATATATCAAATTTTGGGTTTCTAAATTTTGGAACTGATTCCACTAATATAACGCGCGGAGAGGGCAATTTGCTTAATCGGGGCAAATACGGGTCTTCCGAGGGGTGTATTGTCTTCCGATATGGAATCAGGTGAATGTCGGGGATATGGCTCGAATTGCCTTCCGGGGAGAGACTCCGTTGTAGAGAATCTCGTGCACACAGTTGAGAATCGGCATGTCCACCCGGGGGCCGCGGGCATTGAGTTCGTATATACACTTGGTACCGTAATATCCTTCGGCCACCATATCCATCTCCATCATGGCGGCTTTCACGCTATAGCCTTTACCGATCATGGAGCCGAAGTTGTGATTTCGGGAGAAGCGGCTGTAGGCTGTGACGAGGAGGTCGCCCAGATATGCGGAGCGGTCGATATCGCGTGAGGGCATGGGAGCAATGGCATCGATGAAGCGTGCCATCTCGCGGATAGCGTTGCAGACCATCATCGCCATGAAATTATCTCCGCTCTTCATGCCGTTGATGATACCGCCCATGATTGCGTAGACATTCTTGAGCACGGCGGCATATTCAATGCCATCGACATCGGAGGAGGTGATGGTGCGCATTCGTTTGCCTGCGAGGAGGTCGGCGAAGGCGGTGCTTTTCGCCAGATCATTACACCCGATTGTGAGATAGCTCAAACGCTCGAGCGCCACTTCCTCAGCGTGGCAAGGGCCTCCGATGACAAGCATATTGTCGGGGTCAGCACCGAAACGGCGGATAAGATAATCGGAGATAATCATGTAATGGTCGGGGACAATTCCCTTCACGGCCGACACCATGTTCTTGGCGGAGAGATCCACCTCGATTTTATCCACGGTGTCTTTGAAGAATGGAGAGGGAACCACGAACACCAGTGTATCGGCCACGCTGCAGGCATGGTTGATATCGTCGGTGAAGTCGATGCGGTCGGTCTCGAAAGGCACATCGCTGAGGTATACGGGATTATGACCGAGTTTGATGAAATCCTCGATACGGTCTCGACGATGGAAATACCAGGTGATACGGTCGCAGTTGGCGAGCAGAAGCTTGGCCAATGCTGTGGCCCAGCTTCCGCTGCCAATTACCGCTATATGTCCCATGGTGTTCATCACTCAGCCGATTTTTCAGACTTTTCCTCTGTCTCTTCAGCTTCTTCGGCGCTCTTTGCCTTTACCTCCGGGCGCATCTGGGGGAATAGGAGCACTTCCTGAATTGTGGTCTGACCGGTGAGGATCATCGCGAGACGATCCATACCGATACCCATACCCGATGTGGGAGGCATACCGTATTCAAGGGCGCGGATGAAGTCGGTATCGATGATCATTGCCTCATCATCGCCCTTGTCGGCAAGGCGCATCTGCTCTACGAAGCGCTCATACTGATCGATCGGGTCGTTAAGTTCGGAGTAGGCATTGGCAAGCTCCTTGCCGTTGACCATAAGCTCGAAGCGCTCGGTGAGTTCGGGGTTGGAGCGATGACGCTTGGTGAGAGGCGACATCTCGATGGGATAGTCGGTCACGAATGTGGGCTGAATGAAATCGCCTTCGCAGGTCTCGCCGAAGATTTCGTCGATGAGCTTACCCTTACCCATTGAGGGGTCTACTTCGATACCGCGTTCCTTGCAGAAAGCACGGAGTTCGTCTTCGCTCTTTCCTGAGATATCGAAGCCGGTTTTCTCGCGGATTGCATCAGTCATGGTGATGCGCTTGAATGGGCGTTTGAAACTGATGATGTTATCCCCGACCTTCACCTCAGTGGAACCTGTGACGTCGATTGCAATCTTCTCAAGCATACGCTCTGTGAAGTCCATCATCCAGTTATAGTCTTTATAAGCGACATAAATCTCCATGGCGGTGAACTCGGGGTTGTGAGTGCGGTCCATGCCTTCGTTTCGGAAATTGCGGGAGAACTCGTAGACGCCGTCAAAACCGCCGACGATGAGACGCTTGAGGTAGAGCTCGTTTGCGATACGGAGGTAGAGTGGAATGTCGAGGGCATTGTGGTGGGTAACAAAAGGACGGGCGGCAGCTCCACCGGGGATTGACTGGAGCACGGGAGTGTCAACCTCAAGATAGCCGTGAGAATTGAAGAATTCACGCATAGAGTTGAACATCTTTGTGCGCTTCACGAAGATATCCTTCACGTCGGGGTTCACCACCAGGTCGACATAGCGGCGGCGGTAGCGTTGCTCGGGATCGGTGAAAGCATCGTAGGCCTTGCCATCCTTCATCTTCACGATGGGGAGGGGACGGAGGCTCTTGGAGAGCATGGTGATTTCCTGGGCGTGGATAGAGATTTCACCGGTTTTGGTACGGAATACGAATCCCTTGACACCGATGAAATCACCGATATCGAGGAGTTTCTTGAAAACGACATTGTAAAATTCCTTGTCTTCCCCGGGACAGAGATCATCGCGGCTTACGTAGATCTGGATACGTCCATCGGCATCCTGGAGTTCGACGAAAGAAGCCTTACCCATAATACGGCGGCTCATCACACGACCGGCTACGGAGACCTCCCGAGGAGGTTCGAGTTCGTCGCGGAAATTTTCCTTTATTTCAACAGAATGTCCGGTAACGGGAAATTCCGGAGCGGGATAGGGTTCGATACCCATGGAGCGGAGAGTCTCCATACTGTTACGGCGAACAATTTCCTGTTCGCTGAGTTCCTGATTTGCCATATGTAAATTTTTTATTGTCTAAAATGGGGAGGGAGAGGGCATTAGCTGCTTCAATCCCTTTCAGGGCTTGCACATAACGAGCTTCGCGCTGACGGAGGGAGGACCGGCAGAGCCGGGACGGAAACAGCTTCGCGCNGAGGGGAGGGAGAGGGCATTAGCTGCNTCAATCCCTTTCAGGGCTTGCACACNNACGAGCTTCGCGCTGACGGAGGGAGGACCGGCAGAGCCGGGACGGAAACAGCTTCGCGCCGAGGGGAGGGAGNGGGCATTAGCTGCNTCAATCCCTTTCAGGGCTTGCACAGAACNAGCTTCGCGCTGACGGAGGGAGGACCGGCAGAGCCGGGNCGGAAACAGCTTCGCGCCGAGGGGAGGGAGAGAAGAGGCGCGGGGCTTTGCGATGACCGGCGCGGGCTCAGGCACGGGGGAGAGGATTAGAATTGCAAANTTAATAAAAAATGCGCGGAGTATCAATGTGTGGCAGCGTCTTGAGAGGGCTCGGGGTGAGCGAAAAGATGNTTGATGGCNGTGGCGGCATCCGTGACTCCACTGTCGGCGGCGCGGTCATACCAATATTGGGGGGAGAGCATNTCCTGNGGGAGAGCTTCTCCGGCGAGGAGATCGGGNAAGATTTCGAGCTGTTCGGCTAANATGAATTGNGCCGAGGGGTCGCCGGCNCGGGCGGCACGGAGGAACCATTCAATTGATTTGGCATGGTTGTAATCGACNCCCCGGGCACTGGCATATGCATCTCCGAGAAGAGCCATAGCGCGCGGAATGGAATCGGCAGCCTGAGAGAAAAGGCGGAAGGCAATTGTGGAGGCTCCGTTATGGGCTGCCNGGAGTCCACGGTCGAGCGCTTCGTGAGGGGAAAGGAAAGGATATCTCTGATGGTTCATTGCCATGAGTTTGACTTCGGCATCTCTGAGTCCACAGCTCACGGCCTGGAGATAGAGGTCTTCGGCCTGGAGACTATCGCGGGCCACTCCACGCCCCGCAGCATATAGATCGCCTAAGGTCGCCATTGCCTGTGGAATTCCNTTGCGGGAGGCGAAGTCGAGATATTGAGCCGCACGGGCATCGGATTCGGGAGAAGCCGTGGAATCCTGCAACATCAGGAAAGCGAGGTTGTTGGCGGCTTTTGCATCGTCAGCATCAGCGGCTTTCCGGAGCCAGAAGATTGCAGATTCCCTGTTTCCGGATTTCATGTCGGCAACTGCGAGCAGATTCATTGCGGGAGGATAACCGGCCTCGGCGGAGCGGCGGAGCAGATTTACGGATCTGACTGAATCGGCCNGTATGGAATCAAATCCACAGGAGAAGAGGGTGGAGAGATGANACATGGCGATGCTGTCGCCGGCTTCGGCACGCGTTTCAAGGTCGGCTACCCGATCGCGGAGAGACGGAGAGACGGCCATACATAGACCGGGCAGGAGAAATGCCAGGATAAGGAGGATATGTTTATGTGGAGTATTGATCATAAGCGGAGAATAATGTAGATTTATAAGTGGGTGTTGATAAGAGTGTATATGTCCATTAATTTTTAGCAACCACTTATTTTTATAGTTAATCTTTTTTAGGTATTTTTGTCGAATAAAATAGAAGGGATGAGAACCTCGGCACAAAATCCATCTATTCTGATCCACTTCATCACAAATCACGAGTGTATAATAGTAAAACCCAAAGGAAATGAAAAAGATTGCAGCATTAATGATATTTATGAGTAGCATAGTTTTCGGGATGCATGCTCAGAATTCGAAGGCAAGTTTTCCGGGAGGAGAAGAGGCTTTGCAGGAGTATATCACAACCCATCTCCAGTATCCGGCCGAGGCTAAGGCCAATGGAATAGAGGGAGTGGTAGGGGTGCTGTTTGTGGTAAAGACTGATGGCACTATCGGCAATATCAAAATCAAGCGCATGATTGATCCCGACCTCGAGGCGGAGGCAATCCGATTGGTTAAGGAGATGCCGAAGTGGATTCCGGCTGCTACGGATAGCGAACAAAGCGTGGATATCAATTTCGAGATCGATTAAGAAAAAATAATCAGGCCCGGCGTTAATCCAACGCCGGGCCTGATTGTAATTGGAGATCTGAGAGATCTGGAAGGAGTAGGGATTAATCATCGACTTCGACCTCGAAGTCATCACCGAAGAGATCCTCTGCGGGAGTATCGTCGGTTTCGTATTCCTCCTCTTCCACTTCCCGGGAATCCTCATCGCTGTCGGAGCGAGTGGTTTCACCACCGGGGAGGAAGGGAGAAGCCTTCTTTTTGGCAGAAGACTGGGGACGTTCGGCCTTCATGGCTTCCATCACCTTGGCAGCGAGTTCTTCCATGAGTTCGGGATTCTCTTCGAGCACACCTTTCACGGCATCACGACCCTGACCGAGTTTATTGCCGTTGTAAGAGAACCAGGCACCGGATTTCTTAATCACTCCGAACTGAACGCCATAGTCGATGATCTCGCCTGAGCGAGAGATACCCTCACCGAACATCATGTCGAATTCACACTTCATGAACGGAGGAGCCACCTTATTCTTAACGATCTTCACCTTAGTGACACGTCCGATCGATGTCTCGCCATCCTTGATGAAGCCACCGGGACGGATATCGATACGAACGGAAGCATAGAACTTGAGGGCGTTACCGCCGGTGGTGGTTTCGGGATTACCGAACATCAGACCGATTTTCTCACGAATCTGGTTGATAAAGATACAGCATGTGCGTGTGCGTGCGATTGTGCCTGTGAGCTTACGCATAGCCTGCGACATCAGACGCGCATGAAGACCTACTACTTTCTCTCCCATTTCGCCTTCGATTTCAGCTTTCGGAGTCAATGCGGCAACGGAGTCGACCACAAGGACATCGATAGCACCGGAATTGATAAGCTGCTCGGCAATGTCAAGGGCCTGCTCGCCATTATCGGGCTGAGCAATCCAGAGGTTATTGACATCCACGCCTAATTTCTCGGCATAGAAGCGGTCGAAAGCGTGCTCGGCATCAATTATGGCGCAGATACCGCCACGTTTCTGAGCTTCAGCGATCACGTGGATAGCGAGAGTGGTCTTACCGGAAGACTCGGGGCCATAGATCTCAGTGATACGTCCGCGGGGAAGGCCTCCCACGCCAAGACAGAAATCGACGCCTAATGAGCCTGTCGGGATGGTTTCGACATCCTGTACAGTCTCATCGCCGAGACGCATCACAGTGCCGGAACCGAAATTCTTCTCGAGAAGTTCCATAGTGACTTTAAGAGCCTTCTGCTTCTCATCGCTGTCGTTGATGCGGCCTGACAGTGTTTTAGTGGTTTTTTTCTTTGCCATATATGTGTTGTTTTTATTTAATTTCAAAAATTAAGAATCAGATACTATCGTAATTCCGGAGTCATATGTCGTTTCAGAATTACATTGCAAAGATATAATCAAAAACGCCCGAGTCCTAACAATGACGCGGAAAAATTGTTTAAAAATGTTTAACCCACTGCAAGTTTATTGCAGTGGGTTAAACATTTTGAAGATATCCTATTTGGGAGAAAGGGTAACCAGCGGCACAAGCATCTCCTGAAGGGAGATACCTCCGTGTTGGAAAGTGCCGTCGTAATATTGTACGTAATAATTATAGTTATTGGGATAGGAGAAGAAATCCTGATTGCATGCGAAGATGAATGTGCTTGAGAGATTCGGAGCCGGGAGGCCGAATTTCTTGGGGTTGTGCATCTCATAGACCTGCTTTGGGTTATAGGAGAGGCTTTTGCCGACCTTATACCGGAGATTGGTATTGGTGTTCCGATCGCCGACCACCTTTATGGGATTATCGACACGGATGGTTCCATGGTCGGTGGTAAGAATCACATGATAGCCTAACTCGGAGAGACGGCGGAAGATGTCGACAGCCGAAGAATGACGGAACCAGCTTTCGGTGAGCGAACGGTAGGCGGCATCGTTATTAGCGAGTTCGCGGATCATGCGTGATTCGGTTCGGGCATGTGAGAGCATGTCGATGAAATTAAGAACCACGACCTGCAGGGGAAGATCCTTAGTGGCAGCCAGATGCCTGAGGAATTTTTCTCCGCCCTGGGAGTCGTTGATTTTTGTGTATGCGAATTTCTCCTTGCGGCGGAAGCGTTCGAGTTGAGTGGCGATGAGTTCGCTTTCGTGGATGTTGAGCCCTTCATCCTCATCCTCATCGACCCACAAAGCGGGGAACATCTTCTGGATATCATATGGCATCAGACCGGCAAAGATGGCATTGCGCGCATATTGGGTGGAAGTAGGAAGGATGGTGGTATACAGGTCTTCCTGAATGTTGAAGGATTCTCCGAGCAACGGCTGGATCATTCTCCATTGGTCGAGACGGAAATTATCCACGAGGAAGAAGCATACCTTCTCACCGCGATCGAGCATGGGGAATACACGACGCTTGAAGAGGGCCGGACTCATCAGCACGGAATCAGGCTCATCGAGCCAATCCTCATAGTTGCGCTTCACAAACTTACAGAAATTGGCATTCGCATCGCGTTTCTGCATGAGCAGCATCTCATCGAGAGGGGAGTAGGTTTCGGCAAGCTTGAGTTCCCAACGGACAAGCTGTCGATACACATCCATCCAATCATCAAGCCCTGCAGCGGAATTGATGAGAGAAGAGAGACGCTGGAAATCCTGCTGATAATCGGAGGAGGCCTGTTCGGTGATTATCTCGCGGCTATGCAGATTCTTCTTGATGGAAAGAAGAATCTGGTTTGGATTGACGGGTTTTATGAGATAATCGGCAATCTGATTTCCGATAGCCTGATCCATGATATTCTCCTCTTCTGATTTGGTGATCATTATCACGGGGAGGTCCGGATAGCGGGCATTGATAGCCTGAAGAGTTTCAAGGCCGGATAGGCCGGGCATATTCTCATCCAGAAGGACGAGAGAGAAAGTATCGTTTTCAAGGGCGTCAAGGGCGTCACTACCGTTGGAGACGGTGGTGAGGTCATAGCCTTTGGCCTTGAGAAAAAGAATATGAGGCTTCAGAAGGTCGATTTCATCATCAGCCCAAAGAATTTTATCCATGGTAAATCAGTGTTAGAGGGTTTCCGGAGCAGAGGGTTCCTCAGTCCCGGAGTCTTGCTCCTGTGTCCCGGAGTCAGGAATTTCCGCTTCGGAGCCGGGATTTTCAGTTTCGGAATCGGACACCTCAGTCTCGGAATCGGGAATAATATCGGAGGAGTTATCCGGATTCTTATCTTCGTTGATCAGAGCCTCCTTTTCATCCACAATGGCATTTTCCTCGAAACGGAAATATTCCTCGAAGGACCGGCCCTCGCGGAGGAGCAGGTCGAAGTTGGCTTTAGAGATCATCACGGGTCGCACTCCTTCGGGAATCCGGAAGGGAGAGCGTTCCATCACGGAGCGGTAGTGTTCGAGCTGGCGCAAATTGTCGAAACCGCTAATCACGAGGAGTCCCACATTTCCGAAACTCATCGGCTCGAGATCGAAATCCCTCACCACAAAAGAAGAGAAATTGAATCGGGCCACATCGTAGAGCAGCTGATTTGCGCTGATAGAGTCGCGAGGGAAGACAAGGACGAGAAGCTGGGGCTTGTCGGGATCCCGTTCGAAATTGGCGGGTTGCCCATCATCGGCAAGAGGGACAGAATCGTTGGAAAGACGCATTGTCCAGACCATGCCGCGTGAATTTCCGGAGCCGGAATTAGGCACACGTCCTGACTTAAGTCCGCGGAGAATGCTTCCGGCCATATCGGTCATATCGGTATCGGGCCATTTTTCGAGCAGTTCCGTAAGACGCTCGCGGAAACGGTCGTTATCCTTCTCGGTAAGATAGGAGAGGGCATCTATGAATACAAATTTCGGAAGAATCTGCGAGAGGGGATATTCCTGTTCCATTTCCCGGGTTATGTCGTGGACGCGGCTATTCCGGTCGTCGAGATAAGCCTGATAAGCTTTGGTATATGTCTCCTCCTGAATCTGGTTCATGCGGCGCAGATTATCGAAATAATTGGGGTCGGTCATAGCCTTCCCGTAGGGAGAATCCGGAAAATCGGCGATGATCTTCTGCCTCCATTTCTCTGCTTCAGCTGTCTGGTCGGAACGCACGGCCATCAGATAGAGGTTATAATATACATCCAGACGATAGATATTGTCGGGATAACGCTGCTCAAGGGTGAGGAATTCCTTCCGGGCCGCCGGGAAGTCTTCCAGACGGTCTTTAAGGATAAGGCCTTCATTATATAGTCCTTCCTGAATCACATCATTGGCCGTAGCGATCTGTTCCTCTGTGGTAGGAATCTGGGCAAGGTAATATTCCACATTATGAGGATCGGAGGGATCTGTGCCATTCTCGGTCTCGGGGTCAAGATCCGGAGTCTCGGGAGATCCGATGGAATCTGTGGGGAGATCTTCATCGGAAGGCTCATCATCGAAATTGAAGGCAGACTTATTGCGGCGTCGCCAATCATCCTCGAGTTTACGCGACCCCCACCGGCGCTGGAACTCGGTCTTGCCGGCATTGCGTGTCATGGTATTATAGAAATACCATGATTTATCTCCATTGGCCGTGAAGCCTTGCGGTGCGGAATTATCCTGTATATTGGAATTATTCTGGTTTTCGGCAAGATAAGCCTCCTTGCGGGCCTCCTCGGCTTCGCGTCGTTCCTTTTCAATAAGCTCATCGACAATTTTCTGACAGACCTTGCGTCGTTCCTCGGGTGACATTTCGGATAGTCGGAGGAGAGAATCCTGAAGCTGGACGTTTCCGGCGTAGAGGGCGAGTTCGTCGAGCACATCGGAGCGGCGCTGAAGCAGGCGATAGTCGGGATATGTTTCGGGAAGCTGAGGAACAGCCTCGGAATAGCACGGTTGAGCCTTTACATATTCACCGCGGTCGAAATAGATATTTCCCAGAGCGAGTTGTGCGAGAGCCTTGTCGATGCCGCCGCGGGTGGATTTATCCACAGCCATTGTATAATACTTCAGCGCCTGTGTGGTATCCTTGCGGGAGAGCCAGAGATTTCCGACAGCGTAATAAATCTGGTCGAGGAATTCCTTATTTCGGGCATACCGGGCCATCGCAAGAAGACTTGCAGCCTCTTTTCGGACATTGGAGCCGGAGAACACCTCCGACTGTTTGATCCGGGCGTTGAATTTTGCGCGATAAGGTGTGGAGCTTCCTCCGGCAGCTTTCTTGAAAGCCTCATATGCAGCCTTACGGTCGCCTACCTGAGCATAGACCTGGCCGAGGAGGAAATATAGGCGGTTTTTCTGCGTGCCGTGTGCGCTTTTTGCAGCCTGGAGTAGGAAGGGGGCCGCCTCATTATATTTTCCTGAGCGCACGAGGTATCCTCCCATTGCGCGGTTATAGAGGTTGCGGAGATTGGAGTTGGTGAGATCTTTCTGCTTCACAAGATGCAGAGCATTCTCTGCTTCATAGTTCCAATCGAGGGCCAGATATGACAGAGCCATCCAGATCCGTGCTTCGGTGATGACATCCGGAAGCCAGGTGAAATGCTTAGAGATATAAAGGAAGGTGGCTGCCGCACCGCTGAAATCGCCATTGAGGTATTGGGCTTTACCGAGAGTGAGCCATGCGTTGTGGAGAAAAGGATTAAACTCATCTCGTGCGCGGAAAGCCTTATCCTTCGGGGAATTACTGCGCCGGGCCGGTTTCTTCTTGATGGAATGCAGCTGTATGGCTTTCTGCATTTTTTCTATGGTGCGGGTAAAATCTCCTGTAGGCTGAGGGAGTTTCTGGTCATTACGTGCCTCAGCGGGATGGATGAGGAGGAATCGGGTATAATCATCCTCATATTTACCTTCCATCTCCTTGATTTGTTCGCGGTAGTGTTCGGCGCCGTTATAGTAGACGTTATAGCGGGTGGTGAATGCCTGCCAGTTGCGGGAGGTGGCGGTGTTCTTTTTAGTTCCGCATGCAGAAAGGAGCGTACAAAGAATGGCGACGATGATGAACATCGACGCTTGTATCCACTTTCGAGTATATATTGAGGATAAGGACTTCACTCTTATGTAACGCTCGTAGGGGGGTAAATATTTGCGTTGGATAAGCCTCCACCGATAATCAGACAGTCTGAGTCAGTGCAGCCGTCGTATTGGTCCGGATTACGGAGAGAAGATCTTCTCCACGGGCTTCGGAGAGGGCATTGATCACATTTTCAATATTCACTCCGGAATCATCAGTTTCGGCGAGGATAGAATCCAAAGGGATGGATAGGAGAGTCTCCGGATTGAAATTCGGGCCGAAAGAGAGACGGAAACCCTTATCGAGCATCATTTTGGCTACGGATGGTTTATAGCGGAAACCATGGATTATCCAGCGGTCGGAATTGGGATAGTCGGCGGCAAGCGGCACAATCATATCGTGAGCCTTGACATCATGGATGATAAGGGGCTTGGAGAGATCGGCGGCAAGTTGGGCCATTTTATTGAAATATAGAATCTGGCGGAACATCGGCCCCCCCTTTAGAGTATCGATGCCGGCTTCGCCGATAAGAGCGCATTGGGGCATTGCCGCGATAGCTCCTACCGCAGCGAATAGCTCATCAGGGAGAGCGGATGAACTCCACCATGGATGAACTCCTACGGAAAATTTCTGGTCAGGGGAATAGCGGCTGAATATTTCGTTTGCAAAAGCTTCGGAATTGAATTCTCCGGCTTCGACGGCATTTCTTACTTCGGCGGAGATGTCGATCACAGCTTCGGGATCGGGGTTGGGATTGTGGGTATGTATATCGAGCATAAGGGATTATTTTAGGGGCCGACAGAGTCGGGACGGAAACGGCTTCGCGCCGACGGGAAATTTTTGCTTCAAACCCCTCCGGGGCTTGCACGGAAACGGCTTCG
>JAAVFV010000018.1:0-14098 GCA_014800525.1 Bacteroidales bacterium
CGCTAGCGTTCATCCTGAGCCAGGATCAAACTCTCCGCTGTTAAAGTATATTACTTTCTTTTTTCAGTTTGTCTGTCCGTGGCCGGTATATTGTTCAAGGAAAGATTGACGGAACCATGTTCCTTGTCTCTCTTTTCTCAGCGCCTCTCCATTATTATGAAGCGACGCCCGCTGCTTGTCCTGTGGCAAAATGTCATTGTTCTTGCGCTTCCGGGCCCTCNCGACCGCTTTTTCAGCGGCCNCGGGGTGTTTCCCGATTGCGGATGCAAAGTTATATGTTTCAAATCCCCTTGTCAAGACTTTTCANNAAAANNATGCNNAAAAACATATTTTANTCNTCCAANNANTTGATATTCAATGAAATCAACAAATGTTAAAATCNCTTTCGAAATATTAATTANATATTCNNNTCCATATTTATCAAGGGCTATCTATAATTTTANTTCAGAGATTCAGTGCCTTTTCCACTTCAAAAAGGAGTCTGAGTTGGTTTCTGGCTCTAATTAAATTNTGCTCCGGANACGTGATTTTATAGTAGGAGTCGCCATTGAGATAGTCGGTCAGAAACCTCATCGCCTGCATGTATGCAAAGCGCCCCATGGCTTGAGGAAGCAGTTTTTTCTCATCTTCAGTTAAAATGTCAGAGGTAATTTCCAGGTATCCCTCTTTGAAGGCCTCATAAATTTCCTTCCGGAAGCTAATATTATCCATTTCGGGGTCATTTTCATCTGTAGTGTTAGCGGCACTCCGGAGAAAATCCCCGAAATCAGAGGTGATAAATGAAGGCATCACGGTATCNAGATCAATTACACACGCTATACTTCCATCCGTATTGAAGAGTATATTACTCAGTTTCGGATCGCAATGGCATATTCTCTTATCTATCTTTCCGGCCTTGTATAGACGCTCCGCTTCGGTGTATTTATCAAGCTTATCTCTCAAAATCTCTATTTCCTTCATCACCTCCCCCACTCTTCCGGCGCGATTCAGAGAGATAGCTTCTTCAAACTGGCGGTTTCTGAATTCCAGATTATGAAAGTCTGGAATAGGCTCAATGAGGTAGCCGTTGAGGTCGGCTAAAATTACCTCGAATTCTCCAAAGGCTTTTCCAGCTAATCGGGCATTTTCAGCAGTGATCGAGAGTCGTGATTCTGTATCAGGGATATATTCGGATACCCGCCAATAATATTTCCCATCGAAATAATATAGTTTCCCGGTTTCTATTTCCGGAATATATTTCAGACACTTCNGGTCGATATCCTTGACTCCTTGCTGCTGAAGTTTCTTACGGATATGGGATGTTACGAGGGCTATATTATGATGTAGCCCTTCAATGTCCCGGAATATTTCATGATTCACTCTCTGGACAATATAGTCTGATTCACCGGCCGGTGTCTTTACCAAATATGTATCATTAATCAATCCATCGCCAAAGGGACTCACACCATCCTCCACGGGAGTGATTCCGAAATGGCTTAGAATTGAAGAGAAGTCAGGTTCTGTCATAAAAGTATGTTTTAATATACAATTTTGACCACTTACTTAAAATCCGGTACGGAGCCAATCCTCCCTACCGGATTTCAATTCTTTGAATTTTATTTCCTACTGTTATTTTTACTTTTCCCGGAGACCGTCTTCATATCGTTGGTCTTCTTTTTCAGGGCAGCCGTGAAGGCAGCCGCCTTCTCTGCNGCNATCTTCTCAGCATCCGGATCAGCAAAGGCATGACGATAACCTTTTACCTTATTCCATTCNCCACGGGTGAAGTCGGGNACAGCCACCGGTGCACAATTATTATCCATCGACAAAGATCCTAATTCCGCCAATGAACACCATTCCGCTAAATCGTAGACATCCATATCAAGAGGCAGACCGTTCTGGAGACAGTATATCAAGCGAGAATCCATGATGAAATCCATACCTCCATGTCCGCCTACTTCCTTAGCCATTTCTCCATACTGAAGGAGTACCGGATGAGTATATTGTNTGGTAAGGGTGTCGGCCTCGGCTTTAGGCAGGAACCGATGGGCATTCAGATTCTCGATATCCACCTTCGCTCCCGTCTCCTCAAGATGTCCGCCATCAAGAGCATACCCCTCTATNGGATACTTATTTGCAAAACCATGTGTGCCGGTCAGCTGATACAGACGGTTATAAGGCTGCGGGGTCATCACATTATGCTGAATCTCAATCACTTTCCCATTTACCGTGCGGATCAGGGTGGTGGTGTGATCGCCATTTCGGAAAATTACCGGGACGCTATCCGCATATTGCTTCACGAGATTACGGCCGTTGACACTCTTGGTGTCCATAGCTACCANAGTCTCCATTCGGTCGCCACGATGGATATCAAGGGCCTGAGCCACAGGTCCCAATCCATGAGTGGGATATACATCTCCTCGATGGCGCATGTTATAATCAAGTCGCCAGCCCAGTCTATCATTCTCCCCTTTCTTCCAATAGTGGCGCCAGAAGGGAGTGAGATCATGAATATAGGCNCCCTGCGCCCTGATGATTTCTCCAAACAGGCCCTTTTGAGCCATGTTNAGCGTATTCATCTCAAACCAGTCATAACAGCAGTTTTCGAGAATGAAGCAATGCTTACGGTTCTTTTCACTCAAATCGATAAGATCCCAGCAATCCTGAAGAGTCATTGCCGAGGGCACCTCAATAGCCACATTCTTGCCGTGTTCCAGCGCATATTTTGCAATCGGGGCATGATGAAGCCAATCGGCAGCGATATAGACCAAGTCTATATCCGGCCGCTCGCATAATGCTTTGTATCCTTCCTCTCCGGAATAGACATCNGCCGGGGGGAGAGAGGCNGCTATCAGATATTTCTGACAACTATCGGCACGCGCCTCCTCATAATCGCAGAGGGCTTTTATCTCGGTGCCCGGAATATAAGTAAAACGCTCTACGGCACCGGGCCCACGCATTCCGAGACCGACAAATCCCACCCGCACACTCTCCATCGGAGCCAGAGCAAGACCTAATACGGATTTCTGCCCGGAAGGGCGCGCAGGCTCTGCGGTATGGATGGTTCCTCCCTCCATTTTCCAAGGAGTGCCATATTCAGTGATTCCGCTTTTCTCCACGGTTATCGCGGTAGGGAGCGAATCGGACACCACCCGTGCAAAAGCCGAGCCTCCCGCCAGCACGANCAGACTCGCAATTATATATCTGATTTTCATAATGTNAGGTTTTATTATCCCGATTTTAAGTAGCTCGCAGCAATTAATGAGAACAAAGACGTTAAAAAATTGATGTGAGCTACTTATAATCCGGATGTTACTACAATCAATGTGATTCTGCACCGGGCATCACATCTGCTGGAAATCCTTGGCCAGACCTCCTGCGGCAGTCTCTTTATATAGCGAGGGCAGATCATGCCCAGTCTCCTTCATCACCTGGATAAGCTTATCGAAAGATACGCGATGAGTGCCATCAGAGAAACTGCTGTAGATATTTGCATCCAGAGCGCGGGCCGCGGCATAAGCATTACGCTCTATGCAGGGAATCTGCACCAGTCCGCACACGGGGTCACACGTCATTCCAAGGTGATGTTCGAGCCCCATCTCAGCGGCATATTCTATCTGAGCCGGACTACCGCCGAAAAGCTGACAGGCCGCAGCCGCAGCCATAGCACAAGCTACACCGACCTCTCCCTGACAGCCGACCTCGGCTCCGGAGATTGAAGCATTCTCCTTGACAATATTGCCGACGAGTCCCGCCGTNGCCAGGGCCCGTAAGATTCGTTCCTCTCCCAAGTCGCGGCTTTTCCATAAATGATAGAGCACACTCGGAACCACTCCGCATGAACCGCATGTCGGTGCAGTAACGATTACACCTCCCGATGCATTCTCCTCACTTACAGCAAGTGCATACGAGAAGACAAGTCCACGCGATTTGAGATTGTCACGATAGCCTGTGGCTTTCATATAATATTGAGTGGCTTTTCGCCGCAGATTTAGCGGCCCCGGAAGACGTCCCTCGCTGGCAAGTCCGCGCTCCACAGATTGCTTCATCGCGGCCCATACCTTACGCAGATAATCCCAGATTTCGGGTCCCTCATTCTCCTCGACATATTCCCAGTAACATTTTCCGGTGGATTCGCAATGGCGCATGATCTCGGTCATGGTGGTCATTCCATATTTATCATCCGCCTCCTCCTTGGCATCTCCCTCGATTTCAATCGCTCCTCCACCTATGCTATATACGGTCATCGAATATAGAGGTTCCTCTTCCTCCTGATAGTCGACATGACCAAACACACGCAATGTCATCGCATTAGGGTGATAAGGGAGAAAGATATCGGGTAGCCAGGTAATCTTGGNAGGCTTTCCGGTGGAAGCCAACACATCAAGTATAGCTTCATCGGTCATATGGCCCTTACCTGTGGCTGCCAGACTACCGTAGAGCACCACCTCATAGGCTGCGCCCTNCGGGGCACGACGCAAAAATTCCTCGGTAGCCTTCCGGGGCCCCATAGTATGACTCGATGACGGACCGGTTCCGATCCGGAATATTTCCTTTATGCTTTTCATGTGGTTTCGGTCAATTTAAGGTCAACTTATTTTAGCTTATTATGAGCCNAGCCGGTAGAGGTGTCACCTCCTGTAGAGCCAGAAGCAATCGCATTAGGTCGTTTCCTCTATCTGCTCATTTTCCAGACGTTTTCCTATCTCGGTCTTCTCCCAAAGATATAGACGATCGGAAGGTCGGATTTTCTGAGGAACNGGCATTGAGAACAGGCGTCCTTTTTCTACCTTCTCTACCGGCTCTACATCATACCGCAGCTCTTCGACATTGAATATCAATGCACCCGTAGTGGGTCCGGTAACGATCACCTCATCACCGACCTTAAGCTCTCCCGACTCCAATAGGAATTCCCCGACTCCGAGCTTGGGGAAATAGCGCATGGCTTTAGCTGCATAGCGTTTCACTCGAGTGGCCGAAGAACCATACTTCGAACTCCATTCCCCAAGACGCTGGCCCATATAATAGCCNTCCCAGAAACCACGGTTGAACACCTTAGCCAGGCGTTTTTCCCATTCAGCAATCTTTTCTTCCGTGAAACTTCCCTCCACGATTGCGTCCAGTGCTTCGGAATAACATCTCACAGTCTCATAGACATATTCCGGACCGCGGGCACGACCCTCGATCTTGAAGACCGTGACTCCGGCATCTATCATCTTATTGAGGAAATNAATCGTCTTGAGATCTTTCGGACTCATGATATACTGATTCTCCACATCNAGTTCCTCNCCNGTCTCACGGTCACGCACCGTATAGGCACGNCGGCAGATCTGATTGCAGCTGCCGCGGTTGGCACTGGAATTCATCTCATGAAGACTCATATAACATTTACCGCTGACAGCCATGCACAGCGCACCATGACAGAACATCTCAAGCCCTACACGTTTTCCGGCCGGNCCACAGATATTCTCTTCACGTATGCACTTCGAAATCTCCGCCACCTGNTCCATATTGAGCTCACGCGCCAGAACCATCACATCGGCAAACCGGGAATAGAATTTCACAGCCTCAGAATTTGCCACATTCACCTGAGTGGAGATATGCACCTCCTGTCCGATTGAACGCGCATATAGGATAGCGGCCATATCGGCTGCAATTATGGCCGATATNCCGGCCGAGTGCGCGCGGTCGATGATACGATGCATCGCCTCCATATCAGAGTCATACATCACCGTATTTACTGTCAGATATGTCTTTACGCCCCTCTCCGAACAATATTGCGCAATCTCCTCCATATCATCAAGAGTGAAATTGGCACTTGAACGGGAGCGCATATTCAGGCCTCCGATTCCGAAATAAACGGCATCGGCCCCGGCCTCGATGGCCGCTGCCAGAGATTCACGACTCCCTACCGGAGCCATTATTTCAAAGTCTTTACGTGTCATTTTGTTGCCAGATAATAAGTCACCACGCCTAAGGTCAGGGATTTCCATTTTACTTCGCGGAATCCGCAATCGAGCATGATTTTCTTCATATCATTGCGCTGCGGNGCAGCGGCAATACTTTCCGGAAGATAACTGTAAGCCCGGGAATCGCCCGATATCAGCTTGCCGATGCCCGGAATAAAATGACGGGAATAGAGATTATACCCCTTGAGAAGCAGTGGATTCGTGGGACACGAGAGTTCGATCACGCACAATACTCCCCCNGGAGCCATAACCCGATACATTTCCTGGAGTCCCTTTCGCAACTCTTCAAAGTTACGGACACCATATGCCACCGTGATCATCGAAAAGTAATTCGAAGGAAAATGAAGGTCGAGAGAATCCCCTACATCAAAGCTTATGCGGTTGCGTATCGCCTCTTCCTTTTTCGACAGTTTCTCGCAAGCCATCTTCAACATGCCCTCGGAGATATCTATACCCGTGATTTCGGTATGCGGAAACATCTCCGCCACGCGGAATGCCACATCTCCTGTGCCGGTGGCTATATCAAGACAACGGAGCGGTTCTCCTTTCCAGGCACCCGCTGCCCGAAGGGCTCTGTCGCGCCAGCCGCGGTGAAGCCCCATTGTCATAGCGAAATTCATGAAATCGTAGGCCGGGGCGATGGAATCGAACATTGCCTCCACCTGCTTCCCCTTCCGGATTTCCTCGTTATATGGATTGATTTTTTCTGCGCCTGTCTTTTCAGTAGTCATAAACGGATGTTTCCAATGAAGTTGAAGGGATTATGTCTGCGTCAAAGTTTTTTTGCAAACGACCGNCGATGGCGGTGCTGACGGGTCACAAAATATTCCCACTGACTCTGCACCTTCGCATTTGTCTCCAGCTCCGGATTCGATTCGGCATATTTATACCCATATTTCTGATAATAGGGAATCAAGTCCTGGAATAAGAGCGCATTCACGCCCTTGTTCTGATAATCGGGATGCACGGCCACAAGAAGAAGATCAACGCGGTCGTTCTTTCCCTTAAGTCCCTTCAGCAGATGATACCAGCCAAAGGGAAAGAGCTTACCCCGGGATTTCTGCAACGCCCGACTCATCGAGGGCATCGAGATTCCGACTCCCACCAACTGTCCGCTCTCATCGACCACGAGGGTGACAAGATCCAGATTAAGCAGTCCCAGATAGATGTCGATATAATATTCAATCTGACGCTCCGTAAGGGTGGAATATTGGTAAAGATCCTTATACGCATCATTTATCAGATGGAACAGCGCATGGCCATATTCCTTCTTGATGCGGGACCGACTGGTGTATTTCAACACCTTCAGCTTATATTTCTTCTTTACAATGTCAGCGATCCTATTATATTTCTCCGGAATCTTATCGGGAACCTCCATCACAAACTCCAGCCAATCCGATTCCTTGGAGTAGCCGAGGCGTTCCATATGCTCCACATAGTAGGGATAATTATAGATCGTAGCCATTGTGCCGAGTTCCTCGTATCCCCCGGTGAGCATTCCCTCATGATCCAGATCGGTGAAGCCCAGCGGGCCGATTATCTTCTTCATCCCCTTTGAGCGCGCCCATTTCTCCACAGCCTCCATCAGGGCCTTCGACACATCCGGATCATCAATAAAGTCGATGAACCCGAAGCGTGCATTCCTGGCTTTCGATTTCTCATTCACCTGCTTATTTATAATTCCGGCCACACGCCCCACGGGCTTACCATCACGGTAGGCCATGAAATACTTCGCCTCACAAAAATCAAAGGCGGGATTCTTCTTAGGGTTGAGCGTCGCTACATCATCCGAAATCAATGGCGGAACATAATACGGATTCCCCTTGTAAAGGTCAATCTGAAACTGGGTGAATTTCCTCAGTTCATCTTCTGTAGGCTGTATTTCTTTTATCTCTAACATTGTAGGAATTTCTATGATTTGAAAGAGGAATTAGTGTTTGAGTGTGAGCCATATCAGCAGACAGGCCATAAGGACAATGAATGTGCATATGTACATAAAGATCTGCGCATTACTCCGACGTTCCAGAGCCAGTTGCAGACCGGCTATGGAGCGGTAAGATGCCGGATTCTCTTCTGCACGGCGCGCAATCCGTCGCAGACGCGGAAGATTGGTCGGAAGGTTGTCGAGCACCTCATTTAAAACTCTCCCATAGCTGCGGATATCCTCCTCTGTATCCTGTGCCGACAAGGCATTGGCATGATCATAACCTACATTGATGAGTTTCAACCGATCGTCATATTCCGTAAAAATAATCGTATCCGGAGTGATCGGAGTGTGCACAATCCGATTCTCATTGATATAATCCATCGCATCAAGCAACTGTGTCTCCAGACGATGCAGGATCTTGGGCGTGAGACGTTTCTCATCAATCAGTCGCCGCAGCGACCAACCGTAGACATCATCCGTAATAATCGCTTTCCCTACCCCCGGCACCACATCCAGATCATTGACCATCACAATATTGGCATGCGCAAGCCGATAACGGACATCAAACTCCTGTTCGAGCATTTTCTGATATTCCGGGTCTTCGGCCAATTCCTTCTTCAGAGCCTTCANCATCACCCATTTACCGTGCTTCCGCACCGTNTATACATCATAATATTTCTCCTCCCATTCAGGAAGAAGGGTGAGTTCGCTCCATTTTCCGGAGGGATCATTGATTTCTATCAATTTTTCATTTCGGCCTTGATATTCCATATGAGGGGAAGGATTTAAGGAAGATTTAAATCAGTGAGAAGTGAGGATTTGAATAAGGCCGGAGGAGGAATTCCTCCTCCGGCCCCATTATTGCTGATTGTCGGATCAGTCGATTATATCGAATCCGGTGTATTTACGCAGACATTCCGGAACCACGATACCTTCNGGCGTCTGATTGTTCTCAAGGAGCGCCGCCACGATACGCGGAAGTGCCAATGCCGAACCGTTCAGAGTGTGACANAGATGAATCTTCTTGTCGGAATCGCGGTAGCGGCATTTCAGTCGGTTGGCCTGATAGGCTTCGAAGTTTGATACTGACGATACCTCCAGCCAACGCTTCTGAGCGGCACTNTATACCTCGAAATCGAAAGTGATGGCCGATGTGAAGCTCATGTCGCCTCCACAAAGACGCAGTATATGCCAGGGCAGTCCGAGTTTCTCAAGCAATCCCTGCACATGATCCTTCATTTCTTCCAGAGCCGCATAGGAATTCTCGGGTTTCTCGATACGCACGATCTCGACCTTGTCAAACTGATGGAGACGGTTAAGACCGCGCACGTCCTTACCATAGCTNCCGGCCTCGCGGCGCCAGCAGGGCGAGTAGGCACAGTTTTTCTTGGGAAGATCGGCCTCTGCGATAATTTCGTCACGATAGATATTCGTAACAGGAACCTCCGCTGTGGGGATCAGATAGAGATTATCAAGAGTGACATGATACATCTGGCCCTCCTTATCAGGAAGCTGACCTGTGCCATAACCCGATGCTTCATTCACCACAAAGGGAGGCTCCACCTCAACATATCCCGCTTTCCATGCCTCATCAAGGAAAAACTGTATAAGGGCTCGCTGAAGACGGGCACCCTTCCCTACATAGAAGGGGAATCCGGCACCTGTAACCTTCACGCCGGTCTCGAAATCAATGATGCCGTATTTCTTGGCAAGTTCCCAGTGCGGAAGGGCATCCTCTCCGAGGTCGGGGATCACGCCTCCGGTCTTCTCCACTACATTATCCTCAGCTGTACGGCCCTCGGGAACAGCAGCGCAGGGAAGATTNGGAACAGTCAGCAGGAGATCGCGCATCTTGGTCTCGCATTCCTCCAGACGGTCCTGNAATCCTTTGGTCTCTCCCTTTATGCGGGCCACAGTGGNCTTTGCTTCCTCTGCCTCATCCTTCTTTCCNTGCTTCATGAGGGCCCCGATCGATGAAGCCAGTTTCTTAAGTTCGGCCGCATCTGAATCACATTTCTGCTGAAGGTTGCGACGCTCCGAATCAATTTCCAGAATCTCGGTTATCACTGCCCGGCCGTCGAATCCTTTTACGGCCAGACGTTCGATCACAAACTCAGGATCATTCTTTATTGTCTGTAATGTCAGCATTGTCTATTCTATAATCTAACGACTATAATCAATGAGATTAATCACAATGAGATTAATCAAAGGAAACAATCAAAGGGAATTAAGAATACGCTTTACGGCTTCCGATACGGCACGGCCCTCAGCGCGGCCGGCAAAGCGTTTTGTAGCCACGCCCATCACTTTTCCCATATCCTTCGGCCCGGTGGCACCGGTCTCGGCAATCACCGCACGAACCTCCGCCTCAAGTTCCTCGTCGCTGAGCTGCTTGGGGAGATATTCTTCAAGAACAGCTGCTTCAGCAAGTTCGTTGCCTGCAAGTTCCGGACGATTATTATCCTCATAGATCTTAGCGCTCTCCTTGCGCTGTTTCACCATCTTGACAATTATCTTCATTGCCTGGTCGTCAGACAATTCTCCGTTGGCTCCCTTAGCTGTCTTGGCCTCGAGAAACTCCTTCTTCGCGCCCCGAAGCGCCTCAAGACGCACTTTGTCACGGGCAAGCATCGCTTTCTTGATATCCTCGCTTACCTGATCAAACAGATTCATATCGTTTGTTGCTTTATATTCTTTATTATCTTCCGGCGGCTCCGTACGCTAAATTTGTCATTGGATAGAGCCATACCTTATTCATTTTCCTGATGTCGGCATTTCGCCGTAATCAATCAGCAAATTTAATTATTTTTTTTATTATCAGCAAATCTTATTCTTAGGCTCCATCCAATAAAATCTGTTAACGCAGGGTCGCAGTTCAGGGTGCAGATATGTTCTTGCAGACGAAGGAACATAGCGGGCTATGTGACTGAGGCAAAAGGACATAGATGCCCCTGAGATGCGGAAGGAGGTATTTTTTAATAATTTGAGTTTATAATTAATTCTTACTTTTAATCACTGATTCCGTCCAGCTCCAATAAAAATACCTTTAGTCCGCCTATTTTTGGCTAAATTCTCGAATCTCTTCGGTTACAGCCAAAAGGCTGCGCCCTCTGAGATTCAAGAATTTATCTCAAAAAATAGGCCGCCCTGNGTTTAACATATTTTATTGGATGGAGCCTTAGGCTCGGATGGCAGCTGTTAAGGGGTATCATAAGGTGGATTTCCGCCCGGNCTATTCCCCCGTGTTACCCGGTTCTTCATACCCTTCCCCCTNGGGGAGCAGAGCCTTTATGGCCGGTATCACAAGNTTCAGCGTAGTCTCCGGATCAAGACNATGACCTCCCTGGAAATCCGTAGCCTGCGAGTAATGTTCCAGATATTCCGATTTGCAGTTCACCACAGTATCCTCAGTACCGAAAAAGGCCTGAACCTGTTTCTTATTGTCGGGACGCTTGGAGAGGATTCCGAATTTAGGATCAAACTGCCTGGCTTCCATGTTCTGGAATTTCTTCACCAGTTTGTCGGTCACTTCATAGTCTTTTGCGCCATCCTCCCGNGNGTTATGGAACGGACACCTCTGCCCCACCTTCTCCGACAGATGCACNGAGGTATGAAACGAGGGGTTGATNAGAATACGGTTCCATCCGCGGAAAAGCTGTGCGTACATTCCACCCATCGAGGTGCCCACCACTATATCATCCGGCCCCATTGTGGTCGCAAGGCGTTTAAGGGCCTGGATGGCAAATTCCGGTTGTACCGGAATATCCGGTGATATCACATCCTGATGCGGCAGCGCCCTGCGCAACCGCTGTGCTGTCGTTGAGCTCCCTGATGAGCCCATTCCATGAAGATATATTACTTTTGTCTTGTTCCTTTTCATATTCTTTCTTATTAAGACTCCATCCAATCCAGGCGTCTCCTATTTTATAACACCGCAACCCCNTTTTATAACACCGCAACTCCGTTTTCTAACACCGNAACCCCGACATATAAACCCACCACTCTAANCNATCTACCATTGCCACTCTGACATTGCAATCGGCTAATATCCATCGGCCGTTGACTATTTCAACTGGTTGGAGAGTGTGATGGAATCCGTCGGATAAAGATGTCGCATATCCTCGAAGAGTGCCATGAAGTCGGCCGTCTCCTTGGCAATCACTGCAAGATTCAACACNGTGGTGCCCTGTTTGTAGTCGTATTCCAGATAGGTGGTGCTCAAATGGATGTGATGTTTTTCAAGCATCCTGCGATATTCAGAGTCGGAGGGTATGATTTCGGCTATCCGTACCTGCACAATGCGCGATTCGGCTCCGTTGTGAAGCACGTGTTCCCATTGCTCGATACCGACAAGCACAAATAATATAAGTATCGTGGTGAATATCGAAATCACATATAAGCCTGTTCCGACAGCCATTCCTATNGCGGCGATGATCCAGATTCCGGCCGCCGTGGTCAGTCCTCTCACCGATCCTTTCATCTGGATGATGGCTCCGGCACCCAAAAAACCGATACCGGTCACCACCTGTGCCGCAATTCGGCCCGGATCGCCGTTCTTCAGTCCCAGATATTCCTGAGGTATGTATATGGAGAGTATCATGGCAAGCGTGGCTCCCATCGCTATTAAAGCAAATGTACGCACTCCCGCTATCTGGCCTTTGCGCTTACGCTCCGCTCCGACACAACACCCCAACACCAGACTGAGACATAATTTGAATATCGACGACCATGTGTTGACCTCCACTGAATTTATCTGCGCTATAATCTCATCCCAATTCATAAATGACTCCTAAATTAATCAATCAGTTACTTATAAAGCGAGAATCGCTCAAAGCGCTACTTATTAGCGATTTAAGCGATTCCTACTGTTGTCTTACCAGGATTCGAACCTGGACAAGCAGAACCAAAAACTGCTGTGCTACCATTACACCATAAGACAATCCTGACACCACAAGATGCCTTCCCTCNANGGGAGCATCCTCGAAGTGTTTGCAAATTTACGAAGTTTTTTTTATTTTTACAAAATATCGGCCCATAATTAGCCTCCNTNTCTCCTCCTCCCTTCATTCTACCCCTCCATATCTCCCCCTCCTCTCCCTTAATATCTCTCCCCCTCCTCTCCCTTAATACCTCTCCCCCTTTCTCCGCAATCGCGAAGCTGTTTCCGTCCCGACTCTGTCGGTGATTCTCTCCTCCGCGCTTAGCCCAGCCCATTAGCCTTCCCTCTCCAAAGCCAATCAGCCTNCCTTTCCAGGCAGAATATTCCGCTCTCCTTCCATTCTTAAATCATTAATTCATCTGAAATGACAGGAGCTTTTATCATACTTCTTTTCACAGCCGCTGTCGGCCTGATTCTCTATCTGCTCGATCGCCGACAGTCGCGGAATAGTTCTTCGCATCCTCACCAGGATAACAATCCCTCAGGCGAAGATCCCTCCAATAATCCCCCCCTACCCGAAAAAACAGCCGAAGATACCCCACAGGCCCCCCCAACGGAAGCTCACCAAGAAAAGGTGGTTACCGACGGAGAATGTTGCGGTCTGCATCTTGTATGCGAAAAAGAGCTGACTGCGATTGCCAATGACGANACNCTATACTACGATGATGAAGAACTCGACCGCTTTGCGTCCCGCTCACCNGANGAGTATTCGGATGACGAGATAGAGGAATTCCGGGATGTGATGATGACACTCCTCCCCATCGATGTTCCCGGCTGGGCCCGCAGTCTCGACCGCCGCGGCATCCAACCTCCCGCTCAACTCCGCGACGAACTCATCATCATGATTCGCGAAGCCGCCGATCAACCCGCCTGATTTCCTCCCCACTCCCCCATATTCTATCCCTAAAACACATAGTAGCCATACCGCCAGATTCGNAACGGCGGTATGGCTACTGTTCCATGCATNCCTCCGTTTCCCAATGAGTAACCTTGTATAAGGATTAGTCGCATCTATATTAAATAGAATTATAAATCATTGAATTGAATTATAAATCATTGAATTGAATTATAAATCTATNGATTCNTAAGAATTCCTATATACTAATCTTCTTCATTTATTAAGGNAAAGGNAGACATANATAAACAATAAATGGAGAATTCTCGCGAATTCTCCATTTATTGTGGGTGATTACGGATTCGAACCGCAGACCCTCTGCTTGTAAGGCAGATGCTCTAAACCAGCTGAGCTAATCACCCNNTANCGTTCTANANNGACAANNTNTT